>CAYMQX010000034.1:0-13788 GCA_964392495.1 uncultured Anaerolineaceae bacterium | reverse complement strand
GTGGTCACACCGCGCACGTCGATGCCATCAATTTTGACGGAGCCGTGGGTCACGTCATAGAAGCGCGGCAGCAGGTTGATGATGGTGGTCTTGCCCGCACCCGTGGGGCCCACAATGGCCACGGTCTGGCCGGGTTCGGCAATGAAGGAGATCTTATCCAGCACCGGCACGCCCTCTTCGTATTCGTGTGAGACCTCGTTGAATTCGACGCGGCCCCTGATCTCAGGCATGGGGATGGCATCGGAGGAATCCGCGATGGCGGGCTTCTCATCCAGGATGCCGAAGATGCGCTCGGCCCCGGCGATGGCGTTCTGGATGTTGGTCCACATCACGGAGATCTGTGCGATGGGCTGGTTGAAGCGCTGGACGTAAGCCAGGAAGGTGACCACCAGGCCGAGGGTGACGGCGGTGCCCATGAGGGTCTGCCCCTTGAGGAGATACCAGCCGCCCACGCCAGCGACGATGGCGAGCGAGATGTAGGAGAGCGCCTCCAGGGTGGGGGCGAGGGCCGAGGTGAAGGAGACGGCACGCACGTTGGCGTCCCGGTTGGCGGCGTTGGCGACCTTGAACTGCTCGATGTTCTCATCAGCGCGATTGAAGGCCTGCACTTCGCGCACAGCGGCGATGCTCTCCTGCAGTTCGGCGTTGACGTTGCCGATCTCGGCGCGGCTCTTACGGAAGGCGCGGCGGGCCTGCTCGGAGAAATAGAGCGTTGCCAGGAACATAAGCGGGGCCATGGCCAGCGAAAGCAGGCCGAAGGCCAGGTTGGCGGTCAGCATATTGTAGGTGACCCAGACCAGCAGGAGGATGCCGCCCAGCACATTGACCAGGGCAAAGGAAATCGCCTGCTCGATGGCACTGGTGTCATTGGTGATGCGGCTCATCAGGTCACCGGCCTCATGCTCGGCATAGTAGCTCAGGGAAAGCTGGTGGAGTTTGTCGAAGACCTCCAGGCGAAGCTCGCGCAGCACGTGCTGGCCGGTCCACGCCATGGTGAAGAAGGTCAGGCCGTTGAGGAGCGAGGCGCCGACCGCCAGACCGACCAGGATCAGGACGAGGCGACCCAGACCGGCGATGCGGTCGACATCCGAGGATGAGGCGGGGTCCGGCATCTGATAGCCGCCCAGCGAGAAGAGCCTTCCCATGACCCACTGCGTGCCGGAGAGGCTGGCAGGGTCATTACCGATCCAGCAAGCAGACCCGGATTGGGCGGCCTGGGCTTGCGCTCCGGGAAAATTCCCGAAGGCGCCCGCGCCGGCAGGCACCAGGAAGCAGTCGGTGGCCTGGCCGATCAATTCGGGGGTGGTCACCTGCATCCAGGTGGAAGTAACGATAAAGAGCGCCGCGAGCAGCAGCATAAAACCGAAACGTCCGAAATAACGACCCAGGCGCCCCAGGGTCTCGGAGACGCTTTTGGGCTTGACCGTCTCCTGATCCAACAAACTGCCAAAACGACCATGTCCACCCATCATTGGGCACCTTCCTCTGCCGGTACATGCCCGGCCTCATAAGTCAGTATCTGCGAGTTGTAGATCTCGGCGTAGATCGGGTTATCTTCCAGCAGGTCGGCGTGTTTGCCAATGGCGACCACCTCGCCGCGCTCGAGAACGAGGATCTTGTCGGCGTTCATCACAGTGCTGATGCGCTGGGCAATGACAAAGGAAGTGCGGCCCTTCATCAGCACATCCAGGGCTTCCTGGATGGCAGCCTCCGTGGTCAGGTCCACACTGGAAGTGGAATCGTCCAGAATGAGGATGCGCGGGTCGAGCAGGAGGGCACGCGCGATAGCGATGCGCTGCTTCTGTCCGCCGGAGAGGGTGGTGCCGCGCTCGCCCACATGGGTATCGTAGCCCTCAGGGAAGGAGAGGATGAAGTCATGAGCCTGGGCGGCGCGGGCAGCGGCTTCGATCTCCGACCGGGATGCGCCGGGCCTGCCAAAGGCGATGTTCTCGCGGATGGTGCCGCTGAAAAGGGTGGTCTCCTGGAGCACAATGCCGATCTGTTTGCGAAGCGACTCGACGGTCACATCGCGCAGGTCATGTCCGTCGATGGTGATGCGGCCCTCGGTGGGATCATAGAAGCGGGGCAGCAGGTTGATGATGGTGGTCTTGCCGGAGCCGGTGGCGCCCAGCAGGGCGATGGTTTCTCCGGGATGGGCCTCGAAGCTCACATCCTTGAGCACCGGTTCGCCGCCGCCAAAGTAGCGAAAGGTGACGTTCTCGAACTTCACCACGCCATTCACGGCCGGAAGTTCGATGGCGCCGGGCTTATCGGTGATGTCGCTGTGAGCGTCCAGGATCTCAAAGATGCGGTCCGCGGAGGCGGAAGCCTGCCCGAACTGGGTGATGATGAAGCCAAACTGGGCAATGGGGAGGAACAGGTACATCAGGTAGAGGGAGAACTCCTGCCACTCGCCCAACGAAAGGGTCCCGGCGATGATCTGCCGTCCGCCCACGTAGAGGATGGCGGATTGTCCCAGGCTGGCGATCAGGAGGATGAGCGGGAACATAAAGGTGAACAAGCGGGCCACCTGGATGGCCTGGTCCATGGTGGCATCCGCGGCGCGGTGGAACTTGACCGATTCTTGTTTCTCGCGGGTGAAAGCCTTGATGACCTTGATACCTGCCAGATTCTCCTGCAGCACGGTATTGAGGAAGGAGATCTTCTGCTGGACAAGGGTGAACATGGGCCGCGCCAGCGAGGAGAAGATGACGAACAGGACCATGGCAACCGGCATAATGGGCATGGCGGTCCAGGCCATGCGGACATCGGTGGAGAAGAGAATGATCACGGTTCCGGTCAGCAGGATGAGGGCGCCGACTAACTGCAGCAGACCCTGCCCAATGAAGAGGCGGACCTTCTCGACATCATCGGTGGCGCGGATCATCAACTGGCCGGTCTGGTTCTTATCGTGATAGGAGAAGGACAGGCGCTGGATCTTGGCGTACAGATCGTTGCGAAGATCATAGGCCACGGCCTGGGAGTTCTTCTCCGCCCAATAGGTCTGGAGGAAGGAGAAGACGCCGCGCAGCGCCGCAAAGATCACGATCGAGACGAGGGCGGTGATCAGAGCCTGCGGCGCGCCGGAGACATCCGACTGGAGGCGAAGACGGAGCTGATCGGCGGTCAGGTCCGGCGAGTAGTTGAGCGCAGAGAGGATGCGGGGAAGGGCGGCGCCCATCATCTGAGTGGGGATCTTGTCCAGGGCCTGGAGGACCTGGTCTGCGACGTAGCCGCTGGTGACGGCGTCAATGATGCTGCGGACCATGCGCGGCACGGCAAGCTGCGAAAGCGTTGCAACAATCAGGAAGAGGTAGGGGAGCAGTGCCTGATGCCTGTAATTGACAAGGTATTTGACGGCGCGGCCCATCCCGCCGGAGGAGGGGCGCCGCTGACGGCGGCCCATGGTCTGTGGCATGGTGGCTTGCATAGGAATCCTTTCAGTAAAAAAGTCAATATCCGAGGTCCGGCCAACGGGCCTCACGGAATGATCAGAGGGCTGTGATGTATGGAATCTATGTAGAGGAGCAGGCGCGGGCTACCCGGCAAGCTCAGGCTGCCCGGCAGCGGTCTTCATGAGGGTCAGGCCCTCGATCACCTTCTGCTGCTCCTGCGGGGTGAGCCTGCTGCCCAGGTCCGCCACCCAGAGGTAGCGCGCCCGGATGCTTTCATCCACCAGACTGCGGCCCTTGGAACTGAGGGTCAGCAGGCGGGAGCGGCGGTCAGCCGGGTCCTCGCTGCGCTCCAGCAGCCCGGCCTGCACGAGCTTATCGGCGATCTGGCTGGCGGCGGCGCTGGTGGTCTCGAAGCGTTCGCTGATATCAGAAATACTGCAGCGCCCGTGGTGATGGAGCTGCATCAGGATGCTGAACTGCGACATGGAGAGCCCGGCCTCGCGTGCGAAGCGTTTCCAACCGTGCATGGAGCGCTCCATGAAGAAATCCATGAAGGAGCGGACGGTTTCTTTAAATGGGAGGGAATCGGTCATATTTAAGCCTTCTTTTTAGTTAAGTGGGGTTAAATTTATACCTCAATTATGTAATTGTCAAGGCGGGGAACGTAAACGTTGTATTAGAAATCCCCCCGCCCCAAGAGGCTACTTGTGGAATTTGAAAACGACCAGGCGCGGAGGGCGGGAATCGTCTTCGGCGTGCCAGGCTTCCTGCAAATCCGCAAGACGGAGGCCGGCAGCCCGGGCGGCAGAAATGAAATCTGAAATATGATGGATATACGCGGGGATCGCGGCAGGACCCGAATCGTCCAGGAACTGCGCACTTCCTCCCTGATACTGCCGGAAAGGGTGAAGCTCACTGACGTGGAAGACCGACCCGGGGGTCATGACATGCTCTGCCTGTGCGAACACAAAGCGCAGGTCCCGGACATGCTCCAGCACCAGGCAGCAGGCCAGCAGGTCAAAACTGGAGGCCGAGAGGGGCCAGGGGCGCGTGATGTCCGCGCGGAGGAAGCCCACATTGGGCGCATGGACCCGGGCGCGGGCGCGTCCAAGCATCCCCTGCGAGAAGTCCAGGCCCAGGAGGCGGTCCCCGATCTCCGCCAGGAAAGGCGTATTCTTGCCGGTGCCGCACCCGATCTCCAGAACGGCCTGAAAGCGCCTGCCCGCGAGGGAGCGGCGGGTGAGGTCTGCATCGAGGTCGCGGGTCAGATTCCGGTTCTGGTCATAGGAGGCGGACCAGCGGTCGTAGGATCCCTGGACGGTCATATTTTTCAATCCGTAATGCAGCACAGATCCGCGCGGACCACGCAGGCGGGGTGGCAGGTAGGCCATTCGGAATTCTTCATTGAGCGGTGTTGCCGCCGTCCACCAGGAGCAGATGACCGGTTACAAAGGAGGAATCATCCGAGGCAAGGAAGAGCACCGCGCCGGCGATCTCCTCCGGGCGGCCAAAGCGTCCCAGCGGGAGATAGGCGCTGGATTCCTTCAGAGCCTCCTCCTTCGAGACCGCGCCGGAGCCCTCGAAATAGCCCTTCTCCGCCCAACGCTCCACAAAGGTGTCGCCGGGGCAGACGGCGTTCACGCGGATATTGTAGGGGGCGTAATCCAGCGCCAGGGACCGGGTCAACATGCCGACCGCGCCCTTGCTGGCGATATAGGGGAAGGCATCGCGTCCAGCCACCACGGACCAGTCGGAGCCGTTGTTGACGATCACGCCGCCGCCCTGGAGGCGCATGTGCGGGAGGACCAGTTTGCACATCCTCCAGACGGCGGTCACATTGATCGCCAGGGTGGACTCCCAGACCTCCTCACTGGTGGTCTCGGCGGTGCCGCTCGTCACGATCCCGGCATTGTTGAAGAGGACGTCTATGCGCCCGAAGAGGCGCAGGGCCGCATCCACCACGTTCTGACAGTCCCCCATGCGGGTGTGATCGGCCTCGACATAGAGGCAGCGCGCGCCCTCCTGGCGGCATTCCTCAGCGACCGCCTCGCCGCGGTCCACACGGCGGCCCGTGAGGACGAGGTCCGCGCCTTCGGATGCGAAGCGCAGCGCGGTGGCCCGGCCGATGCCCGAGGTGGCCCCGGTGATCACTGCAACACGGCCGGTGAGTTTTCCCATCTCAGCCTCCCGAAAATCAGAGCGTCAGCAGCGTGATGGCGGCCAGCGCCAAAAGGATCCCGATCCACTGCCGTGGGGTGAGCCTCTCCTTCAGGAGGATCCAGGCCAGCAGGACAGTGGAGGCGGGGTAGAGCGATCCCAGCACGGCGGATACATCCAGGCGGCCGAGGCGCGAGGCCAGCACATAAAAGGCGTTGCCGGTCACATCCAGCACGCCGCCAAAGGCCACCAAGGGCCAGATGGAGCGCGCAGGAAGCGCCGGCCCGCGCACTACAAGCGCATAGATGGACATGACGACCGTCCCCGCGAGACGGGCGCTCACCAGCGGCCAGAAGAAGGCTTCACGCGTGGCCTGGTGGATCATGACGAAGTAAAAGCCAAAGAACAGCCCGGCCGCAAAGGGCAGCCGCAGGGTTTGCAGGTTCAGACGGATATTGCGCCTCTCGCCGTTCTGCGAAATGATCCAGATGGAGATCAGCGCCAGCAGGAAGCCCAGAACGGTCAGCCGGCCGGGAAGCCCCTCGAGGAGGCCTCCCACCATCACCGGCACGACCGCGGCCAGCAGGGCGGAGACCGGCGCGGCAATAGTCATATGCCCCTCCGCCAGGGCGCGGTAGAGGAAGAGCAGGCCTACCGTACCGACCACACTAGCCGAGGCACTCCAGAGCCAGACGGAAGAACCGGGGAGAGGCTCACGCAGTAGCAGGGCGAGTGCCAGGAGCGGCACCAGCCCGGCCGCCTCCGCAAGGAAGAGGACCTGATAAGGCTTTGAACTCCGGCTGGCAAGGCCACCGGTAAAATCGGCCGCGCCCCAGCCAAAGGCTGAAAGCAGCCCATAAAAGACGGCAAGCAATGGATGACTCCTTGTGGAGAAAGATTATTTTCCGGCGGCCCGGGCGCGTTCCAAGACCTTTTGGGCGTTCCTCAGCAATGGCATATCGATCATCCTGCCATCCAGCGCAAAGGCCCCCCTGCCGGCTTGCTGATTGGCCTCGAAGGCCTCGACGAGGCGGCGGGCGTAGGCGATGGCCTGGTCGGAGGGGGTGAAGGCGGCCTGCACCGGCTCCACCTGGGCGGGATGGATGATCTGCTTGCCGCTGAAGCCGAGCATGGCGCCGAACTGGGCCTCGCGGCGCAGGGTTTCGGTATCCTTGAAATCGATCGTGACGATATCGATGGACTGGAGTTCGAAGGCCGCGCAGGTCGTGACGACCGCCTGACGGGCATACAGAAGCTCGACCGCGCCCTGCGTACGTGTGGCGCCAATGCTGGCGGCGAAGTCCTCTCCGCCGAAGATGACAGCCTCCAGCCGCCGGTCTGCGCCGGCCAACTGAGCCAGGTTCAGAATGCCGCGGGCCGTCTCCACCACAATGAGCATTCGAATGCCGCCGCGCGGCATCTGGTGCGAGAACTCATAAGAGTCGATCTGGTCACTGACCCAGGCGACATGACCGGGCTCCTCAACCTTGGGAACGATGATGGCATCCGGGCGGGCATCCAGCGCGGCATCGAGGTCGTCCTTCTCCAGGCCGGAGCCAACGCCGTTAATGCGGATGCAGCGCTCGGAGGCGCCGAAGTCCAGTTCGTGCAGGGCCTGGGCGATCACAGAACGCGCCTCGACCTTGCGGGTGAGGGCGGTGCCGTCCTCCAGGTCCATGCAGATGGAATCCACGCCCAGGGTGGCCGCCTTTTCGATCTTGCGCCGGTCATCGCCGGGCATATACAGCAGTGCGCGTCGGGAATGCATGGTCCTCCTCTGGCCGCTCCGAGCCTATTGAGATCCGGGTTTTCGCAGGAACAGCGCCGTGCGCTCGAACTCGACCACAATTGTACCGTCTGGTTTGCGACCACGGCAGCGGATGCGCACGATCCCGGCGTTGGGGCGGGATTTTGAGAGGCGCTTTTCGATGATCTCGCTGGCGGCATAGATGGTGTCGCCGTGGAAAACCGGGTTGGGATGCACCACCCGGTCATAACCCAGGTTGGCCACGATGGTGCCCTCGGTCAGATCGGAGACGGTCAGACCCACCACCAGGCTGAGCGTGTAGAGGCCGTTGACCAGCCGCTGACCGAACTCCGTGTGCGAGGCAAAGTCCTCGTTCACGTGGAGAGGCTGAGTGTTCATGGTGAGGGCCGAAAAGAGGACATTGTCCATCTCGGTTACGGTACGCCCGTTGACATGCTCAAAACTCATCCCGACTTCCAACTCATCGAAGTATTTGCCTGTCATCCCGGCTCCTTGAATCCACAAAGATCATGAGGGAGAGGCGTTCACTTCGAGCAGGACCTGCTCACGCTCGACGCTCTCCCCAACCTTCACAAAGACCCTCCCCACCACGCCATCGTGCGGGGATTGGACGCGCAGCTCCATCTTCATGGCCTCCACGACCACCAGGGTCTGTCCCCTGCGGATGGCTTCACCGGGACTGACATGGACAGCACGGACCTGTCCGGGCATGGGAGCGGTCAGGCCGGAGTCTTGGGAGCGCGCGCCGCGGCCCGAACCCGCGCCGGTAGAGCGCCTGAGGAGCCAGGTACGGCCTCCCACGCTCACCCAGCGATGCTCACCAGCGGTAGAGACCTGCGCCTTCACGCGGCGACCGTCCACCAGCAGTTCCAGCCAGCCCTCACCAGCACGCAGAAGCTCCACATCGAACGAGCGCCCGTCGAAGTTTACGGCAAAGCCGTTTCCGCGCGAGGACAGATCCAGGGGCTGGCCGTTCAACATGAGCTTCATAGGCTGCCACGCCCAGACTTCCAGGGGCTGAAGGGGTCTCCGCCGGGGGTGGAGGCGGCAGGGGCGGCTTCAGAGGTTGAAAACTCCGCGAGCGAAGCGGCGATCAAGGCTTCGGGTACAGGCCCGGGGGCGGGAGGCACAAAGTCGGTCTCGACCCAGCGGGTGGTGACACTGCCGGCCTCGAAATCGGGATGCGCCAGCACATCCTGCAGGAAGTCGATATTCGTCACCACGCCGTGGACCACGAACCCGCGCAGTGCGGCCTGCATGCGCCGGATGGCGGAAGGGCGGTCCTCGGCATGGACGATCAACTTGGCAAGCAGAGGGTCATAGTAATGGCTCACCTCGCCGCCCGCCTCGAAGCCCGAATCCACACGGATGCCGGGACCCTGCGGCTCGATATACCGCAGCAGCCTGCCCGAGGAGGGAAGGAACCCATTCGCCGGGTCCTCGGCGTAGATGCGGCATTCGATGGCGTGACCGCGCTGAGAGAAATGCTCCTGCTCAAAGAGAAAAGGCTCGCCGGAAGCGCTGCGTATCTGCGCCTGGACGAGGTCGATGCCCGCGACCAGTTCGGTGACCGGATGCTCCACCTGCAGGCGCGTGTTCATCTCGAGGAAGAAGAAATCCAGTGTGCCGGGGTCCACGATGAACTCCACCGTCCCGGCGTTGAAATAATCCACGGCCTGCGCGACAGCCAGGGCCGCCTCGCCCATGCGCCCGCGCAGTTCAGGGGTGAGGAGGGGCGAGGGCGTCTCTTCGATGATCTTCTGGTGGCGGCGCTGGACCGAGCACTCACGCTCGAAGAGGTGGACAAGATTCGCGTGCAGGTCACCAAAGACCTGGAACTCCACGTGATGGGCATGAGGCAGGAATTTTTCAAGGAGCAGGCGGCCATCGCCAAAGGAGTTGAGGGCCTCGCGGCGGGCGCCTTCCACGGCTTCGGGCATGGAGGCGGGGTCCTCGACGATGCGCATCCCCTTCCCGCCGCCGCCCGCGGCGGCCTTCACCAGAACAGGCCAGCCGATCTGCTGCGCGGCACGGGTGAAGTCCTCTGGCGATTCGAGTCCCTGTGCGCCCGAGACGGTGGGGACGCCCGCCTGCTGCATGCTGAGCTTTGAGCCGGCCTTATCGCCCATGCGGCGGATGGAATCGGCGGAGGGGCCGATGAAGACCAACCCCGCCTCGCGTACAGTTTGTGCGAAGGTGGCATTCTCCGAGAGGAAGCCGTAGCCGGGATGGACCGCCTGCGCCCCGCAGGCGAGGGCGGCCTGGATGATCTTCTCCTCATTCAGATAGGACTCGGAGGGCGAAGGAGACCCGATCAGGATCGCTTCATCCACAGTGCGGACGTGCAGCGCGTCCGCATCCGCCGTGGAATATACGCCCACGCTAAGAATGCCCAGCTCGCGGCAGGCGCGCGCGATCCGCACAGCAATCTCACCGCGGTTGGCGATCAGGACCTTTGAAAAAGGCGTATTCATGTCAGGCCGGGCAATGGCAGCCGGAAGCGGGGCGGCTCCGTTTCCCGAAGGACCATCATTTCTTCACCTTTGTGAGGAGGGTCTCCACCGCCTTGAACTCCTGGCCATCGGGGGTGATGTTATAGGCGGTGATCACCATGTGGTCGAGGTTGGGGCTGCGGACCTCGGTGCGCCAGCCCCAGTCCGGGCCGCCGGAGGGGTCGGGGTAGGAGCCGAGGACCGAGAAGCCCTGCTCCATCTCCGCACCGATGCAGAACATCATGGCAGTGTTGTTGTGAAAAGAGTCGATCCAACTGGCCTCGTAACGTTCCAGCAGGGTATTGAAGCCGAAGGTGAAGATGCCGTGCTGGGGCTCCGAGTCCATCATGCTCTGGTAGAGGAAGAGTGCAAAACGCCCATCCAGCACAAGCTGGATGCTGCCCTGGATGGGGGCCTGCATGGGTTCGGCGCCCGGCTCCAGCCAGGTGCTGGAACTGCCGGTCCAGCCTCCGACCAGAGCGGCAAACCTGTGATGGGGAGAATCGTGGGAAGTGGAGAATACCATGACTTACATCCTGAAAACGCCGAAAGGATGTTCCCCGGCGGGAGAGTTGAGAGCCACCGAGAGGGCCAGTCCCAGAATCTGCCGGGTATCGACGGGATCGATGACGCCGTCATCCCACAGGCGCGCCGTCGAGTGATAGGGGTTGCCTTCGTCCTCGTACTTGTCCAGGATGGGCTGCATGAAAGCGCGCGCCTCCTGGTCGGTCAGGGCAGACTTGCGCTCGCGGCGGAGCTGCTCCTGCTTGATGGTGAGCAGGACGCTGGCGGCCTGCTCGCCGCCCATGACGGAGATGCGGGCGTTCGGCCACATCCACAGGAAGCGGGAGCCATAGGCCCGGCCGGACATGGCGTAATTGCCGGCCCCGAAGGAGCCCCCGATGACGAGAGTCAGCTTGGGGAGGCGCGTGTTGGCCACCGCATGCACCATCTTGGCGCCGTCACGGGCGATGCCGCCAGCCTCATACTCGCGCCCCACCATGAAGCCGGTGATGTTCTGCAGGAAGAGCAGGGGCAGCCCGCGCTGGTCGCACAGCTCGATGAAGTGGGTCGCTTTGAGGGCCGATTCGCTGAAGAGCACGCCATTGTTGGCAATAATCCCAACCGGATACCCCCACAGGCGCGCAAAGCCGCAGACCAGCGTGGTCCCGTAGCGGGCCTTGAACTCGCGGAAGCGGCTGCCATCCACCAGGCGGGCGATGATCTCGTGCACGTCATAGCTTTCGCGGAAGGTCGCAGGCAGCACGCCATAAAGCTGCTCCGCAGGGAAGAGCGGCTCTTCGGGAGGGGTCGCATCCAGGGAGGAGAGCCAGGAGCGCCCGGCGCTGCGCGGCAGAGTCTCGACGATGCTGCGCAGGATCTCGATGGCGTGGTCATCGTCCTCGGCCAGATGGTCGGCAACACCGCTCAAACGGGTGTGGACATCCGCGCCGCCCAGATCCTCGGCGGTCACATCCTCGCCGGTGGCCGCTTTGACGAGGGGCGGGCCTCCCAGAAAGATGGTGCCCGTGCCCCTGACGATGACGGCCTCATCGCTCATGGCGGGAACATAGGCGCCACCCGCCGTGCAGCTTCCCATCACAGCCGCGATCTGGGGGATGCGTTTGGCCGACATGCGCGCCTGGTTGTAGAAGATACGCCCGAAATGCCCAACATCCGGGAAGACCTCATCCTGAAGCGGCAAAAAAGCCCCGCCCGAATCAACCAGATACAGGCAGGGCAGGTGGTTCTCCTCGGCGACCTGCTGGGCGCGCAGGTGCTTCTTGACGGTGAGTGGAAAATAGGAGCCGCCCTTGACGGTGGCGTCATTGGCGACGATCAGAACCTCGCGGCCCGAGACCCGCCCGATACCCGTGACAATGCCCGCCGCGGGACCTTCCCCGTGATAGAGGTCCCAGGCGGCCAGGGCCGAAAGCTCGAGGAAGGGTGAGCCGGGGTCGAGCAGGCGCTCGATGCGCTCACGGACGAAGAGCTTGCCCTGCGCCTCGTGACGCTGGCGGTACTTCTCACCGCCGCCCTGCCGCACCTGTGCGAGACGTTCCTTTAATTCCGCAGCCAGGGCGCGGTGATGCTGCGCATTGGCCTGGAACTCCGCGGAAGCGGGATCAATCCGGGAGGATAGGGATTCCATGCGTAAAGTCTAGCATAAAATCGGGGATTACAGAAACAGGCAGCGAGGCGCATTAAAAAGATGGTTTTGATGTTCGGAAACGTCAGGTGACTTTTTGCAAATTCAGAGAGACAAAATCAAAGGGAACTTCGCGCTGAACGCAGTTGAAGCGCACACCTCCCGGCGCTTCGTCTGCGCACCCTCCGGGTGCTCCGCTCAGCGCGAGTTTCACATCGAATGCAGGTGAAGCGTGTCCCGGGGGCGTGGCGTGCAAGGGTCTCACATGGGATTTTGGAGGAACCAGAGGAGGCTGGAGCCCCAGAGAAGGAGCATAAGCAGAAAAGGAGGCAGGCAGGAAAGGCCGGAGAGGATGCCCGCCAGCCAGTTCCTGCGCCTGGCAAAGGCGATCCAGGCGGCGATCACCAAACCCAGCGGCAGGATGGGGTAGGACCATACCAGAATGACAACCGTCCAGGCTTCAGCGGTCACGCCTGCATCGAAGGCCATCACCGAGAGGCCCGCCACGAGCAGCCAGATGACCAGAGAGCCCAGCATCAGCAGCTGCGAGATGACCATCCATATCACCAGACCTGTACGCGTTCGGGGACGGATCGCTGCTTGAGACATTATTTCCTCCGCTTAGTGTGTTAAGAGCAGGTAAGCCAGCCTGCCGATATTTTAGCAGAAAGTGGACAATATTTAGTCGATTACCCGGCCATGATAAGATTAATTCATGGATTTTTCGAAGATCACGGAAGACTTGTATATCGGTACCATGCCATCCCGGCTGCACTATGATGAGCTGCGCGACCTGGGGGTACGTCTTATCATCAATATGCGCTTCAGCCGCGGACCCACCCGGTCGCCAATCCAGGTCCTGTGGCTGCGGACGATCGACAGCCCCCTCTTCCCCATGCCCATCGACAAACTGCTGCAAGGTGCGCGCGCGGCGCTGGATACCATCCGGAGCGGCGGGCACATCTACGTGCACTGCGCCTACGGCCGTCATCGCAGCGTAGTGATGGGAGCCTGCATTTTGATCGCACAGGGGATGAGCGTGGAGAAGGCCATCGAGACGATCAAACGGCAGCGGAGCGCCGCCGACCCCGATGTGTATTACATGAAATCGCGCATCCTGCGCTTCGCAAGAGAGTGGCAGGCAGGGGCCGCGGCGGTCTGAGCCTCAGTTTGTCTTCAGCCTGGCCACGGTGACGCCCGAACCGCCTTCCTTGTCGCCGCCCTCTTCAAAGGAAGCCACGTTCGGGTGGGAGCGCAGCGCCTCACGCACAGCCTGGCGCAGACGGCCGGTGCCTTTGCCGTGGATGATACGCACCCAGGGCAGGCCGGTGAGGAAGGCCTGTTCCAGGTAGCGGTCGAGCCGGTCGAGGGCGTCCTCGGCAAGCTGGCCGCGCAGGTCCAACTCCATGCCAGGGGAGCGACTCACAGGCCGGGAGGAGGCGGCCTCCGTCTTTTGCCCGGGGGGCGCCGCCTCGAAAACGCCCGCCTTGCGGCTGAGATCGGAGAGCCGGGCACGCAGGCGAACGCTCCCGATCTGCACCTCGGCGTCGTTCTCGCCCAGGGCGGTGATCACACCCTCGGCGCGCAGCGTGCCCACAATGACACGCTCGCCCGGCCGGAGAGGCGGACCTCCGGCGGAGGCAGGCTGGCGGCTCCTGCGCTCCACAGGGGATTCGACCTTCTCCCCGATCTTCCCAACCTTTTCCTCCACTTTGCGGATGGCTTCCAGGGGCTGGCGGGCCTGCCGCATCTGCTGCTTAAGCGACTCGATATTGCGCTTCAGCACCGCCACTTCCAACTCACCCTCGGCGCGGGCCTTCTCCAGCA
>CAYMQX010000033.1:0-13952 GCA_964392495.1 uncultured Anaerolineaceae bacterium | reverse complement strand
CTTCCGCGAAGCCTCGCGCTGCGCGCCACCTCCCCCCTTTCCTCCCAGGAAAGGGGGTCGGGGGGATAGGTCCAAGGCCGGGGGGATAGGTCCGTAATCCCCCTCCTCCCCCTTGCCAAATTAGAACATTTATTCTATAATCCCCCCATCCGCCTCTTACCTCGGAGGGACTTTTGGCATCCAAACCCGCCCGCCGCCGCGGCGCCCAGCCCGGCAACCAGAACGCCCGCGCCCATCCGCTCTACCGCGCCACCTTCATGCCCATCAGCCATCGCTTCTTTCGCCGTTTCCCCGAAACCCTCACCCACGGCTCCCTGGAAAAGAAGGACATATTCTTATTTGAGTTCACCTGCCGGCTGATCTCCCTGCTCAAGGAAGACCAGCGCCGCAGAGATTCTCGCGGGAGGTACCCGCGGCTCCTCCAGGCCATGGTCTCCATCCCCCTCCACTTCATCCGCGCCGGTATGAAGCGCCGCGGTATCAGCAGGGACGCCGATTCGTTTTTTGCCACCCCTATAAAAAACGCACCTAATTCTTCGCATAATCTCACTCCCGAGGAGCTCCACGAATCTCCCGATCCTCCCCACTCCCCTTTGATCGGGATGACTGCGGCCAGCCGGAAAGCCGCCCTCTCCCAACTGAAGGACGCCTCCCCCTTCCACTCCCTGCCCGACCCCTTCGGGTCCCTCTCCCCCCTCACCGACTCCCAGTGGGCGGCCCTCGCGCCCCTCATTCCACCCGATCCTCCCCTCTCCCATTACTATGGCGAGCCTCCCCTCCTCATCGGCGCCAACCGCTGGCGCTTCGTCACAAAAGTCCCCATCGGAACCTCCGCCTCCGCCGAAATCCTGGATGAATATCGCCGCTTCACCGTGGAATCCGTTCTGCATGAAGCGCCTCCCCCGCCTCGAAGCCGTGCCGGTCGGTCCCCGGCTCCCCCGCGCCTCCTCCTCGACCTCATCCTCTGGCGGCTGGCCTTTAACCGTCCCTGGTCTGCCATCCACGCAAAGAATATCCCCTCCTCGCGCACCTGCCAGGCCTACTATCGCCGCATCTTCCTCAGCGGGCGCTTCTATACCCTCCTCCTCGCCCTCTACGATCACCTCCTCGACCACACCACCCTCACCCCCTCCTACCTTGTCAAGCGCGGCCTCGTCACCCTTGGCCGGGACGGCAAACTGCGCCTTTATCTCACCCCTCCCCTCGGTTGGGAGGCCCAGACCTCCTTCCTCTTCATCCAGTTGGCCTATAAGGGAGCCCGCAGCCTCGGCATCACCACGGTGCCCCCCACGCTGCTCCCTCCCGACAAGGAGGATTGAGCCTCCATGCACCCGCAGCCGCCCCCACGCTTCCGCCGCCTCCCCTCCCCTCCTATCCTTCGGATTCAGTTCCCCCCGCACAGGCAGGCCATGCGCCGTGGTTTTCATCCATCCCCTATCCCCCTTTTCCCTGCTTACTTCGCGTACACCTCCGGGTTCACGCAGTTCGGCAGGTGGCGTCCCTTCAGTCCCGCGATCAGGTTCTGCGCCGCCATCCACGACATCTTATCCCGCGTGCTCCGGCTCGCGCTGGCGATGTGCGGCACCACAATGGCATTGTCCAGCGAAAGCAGCGGGTGGTCCGGCTGGATCGGTTCCGGCTCGGTCACATCCAGCGCCGCCGCCATCAACCTCCCCTCCTTCAGCGCCTCATACAGCGCTTCCAGGTCCACCACCGGCCCGCGCGAAGTGTTGACCAGCACCGCCGTGGGCTTCATCTGCCTCAGTGCCGCCGCGTCGATCAGGTGGCGCGTCGTCGCGGTCAGCGGCGTGTGAAACGAGATGAAGTCAGAGTCCTCCAGCAGTTCATCCATCTCCACCTGTGACGCCTTGATATCCTCCGGCAGCGCCGTCACCTCCGGGTCGTGGAAGATCACCCTCATCTCGAAGCCTGCCGCCCGCCTCGCCATCGCCCTGCCGATCCTCCCAAAGCCCACCAGCCCCAGCGTCGCCCCCTTGAAGTCCGCACCCAGCAGCAGCGAAGGGCTCCACGTCTTCCACCTTCCCTCGCGGACATACTGCACCCCCTCCAGCACCCGCCTTCCTGCCGCCATCAGCAGCGCAAAAGCAAAGTCCGCCGTGGCCTCCGTCAGCACCTCCGGCGTGTTCCCCACCGGGATGCCCCGCGCGCTCGCCGCAGCGACATCGATGTTGTCATACCCAACCGCCTGGTTGCTGATCACCTTCAGCCCCGGCCCTGCCGCATCCATCACCTCCGCGTCGATGCGGTCGGTGAGCAGGCTCAGCAGCCCGTCCACCCCGCGCACCGCCTTCAGGAGCGAATCGCGGTCCGGCGGCAGTTCGCCCTCCCAGACCGAGGCCTCACAATATTCCTTGACCATGTCCAGTCCCCGGTCCGGGATGCGCCGGGTGACAAATACTTTCGGTTTATCCATGCCTTCAACTCTCCATAAGGGATTCTGTTATCATATCAGAAATGGACCTCAAACGCTTCCTCGCCCATAGCCTTAAGGATGACCGCCTCCTCCGCATCCTTCAGGCCGCCCTGGAGGCGGTGGAGCCTGCGCGCGCGGTGCGCCGCAGCCTTGCAGAAAGCCCCCTGGCGCCCGGTCCCCGCACCTTTGCCCTATCGGTGGGCAAAGCCGCCCTCCCCATGCTGGAGGGTCTGGCCGGAGTGCAGCCGCTGGAGGATGCCCTTGCCATCACCAAGCATCCCCTCGAATCGCCCTCCCCCTTCCGCCTCATTCTGGGCTCGCACCCTGTCCCGGATGCAAACAGCCTTCGCGCCGGACAGGCCGCCCTCGATTTCGTGCGCCGTCTCTCTCCCGCGGATCGTCTTGTCTGCCTCATTTCGGGCGGCGGCTCCGCTCTGATGAGCGCCTCGCGCCTCCCCCTCGAGGAGCTTCAGCGCCTGACCTCCGCCCTCCTTGCCAGCGGCGCCCGCATAGACGAGATCAATATCCTGCGCCGTCATCTGGATTCCCTTAAAGGCGGCGGCCTCGCCCTCGCTGCCGGCGGCTCCCGTGTCATCAGCCTGATCCTCTCTGATGTGGTCGGCGACCCGCTCGAGGCCATCGCTTCCGGTCCCACCGCCCCCGACCCGACCGGGCTGGAGGAGGCCCGCGCCGTGCTCTCGAACTATGCTCTGGAAAAGGACTTCCCCGCCGTCTTCCCCGCCTTGCGCGAGACCCTCAAGCCCGGCGACCCTGCCTTCGACCATGTGGAGAACCGCATTATCGCCAGCGGGCGCATCGCCATCCAGGCTGCCCTCTCCCGCGCCAAGGCTGCCGGCTTCGCGATCGAAGAGCTGCCCACCTCCCTCCAGGGCGAAGCCCGTGACGTGGGGCGCGGCCTGGCCGATAAGCTGCGTGCCCGCTCCCTTTCCGGGCCTCGTCCCTTCTGCATGATCGGCGGCGGTGAGACGACCGTCTCTTTAAAGGGTCCCGGTCAGGGCGGCAGGAATCAGGAGGCCGCGCTTGCCGCGCTTCCCCTGCTGCACGGGCTGGATAACATCCTCTTCATCTCCCTTGCCACCGACGGCGAGGACGGCCCCACCGATGCCGCTGGCGCCGTCGTCACCGGCGAGTCCCTCGCCCGCGCCCGCCTCCTCGGCCTGGACCCCGCCCGTTCCCTGGAGCAGAATGACGCCTACCCCTTCTTCGCCTCCCTGGGAGATCTGATCCGCACCGGCCCCACCGGCACAAATGTCAACGACCTCGTTCTGTTGGTCGGCCTTTAGCCGCCGGGATGCCTGATGTTTAGTTCAGTCACGCCCCTCTCCAGGGTAAGGCCGAAACCGTTCCATCCAGCCCTCCGGGTGGGTCAGCGCGTCGAAGCCGTACACCCGATAGAGCTCGTGTGCATCCTTCGTCGCCAGCGCCCAGCGGCGCAGTCCTTGCAGGTCCGGGTGGTTGAAGATCGTCTCCAACAGCCACTTCCCCACGCCCTGCCCCCGGTACTCTTCCAGCACGAATACATCGCACAGGTAGGCGAACACCGCCTGGTCGGTCACCACGCGTGCCAGTCCCACCTGCTTCTCCCCCTCATAGACGCCGAACACCATCGAATTCCTGATTGCCCGTTCCGTTCGCTCGCGTGGTCGGCCCAGGGCCCAGTACGCCCGGCTCAGCATGTCAATGACGGCCTCCATGTCAAGCCTCGCCGGGTCGGTGGAGATCAGGAGCTGCCCGCGCCGGGCTTCATATATTTCAGTCATGCATGGAGTCTATCATGAGCCGCAAGCCCGCGGATGCGGGCCGCGCAAGGTGGTATCATCACTGCTTCCGGAGGAGATCCATGTTCAAACCTGTACGCTGGAACCGCTTCCCGCGGGACCTGCTCGTGATCCAGATCGGGTTCGCCCTGTTTGGCCTTGCCATTACCCTGATGATCCGCGGCAACCTGGGTACCAGCGCCTGGGCGGTGCTGGAGGTGGCCCTCTCGAGGATCCTGCACATCTCGGTGGGCACCATGACCGTGATCAACGGTTTTCTGGTGCTCTCCGGCGCACTCATCCTGCGCGAGCGCATCGGCTGGGGCACCCTTGCCAATATCCTCTCCATCGGTCCGTGGGAGGACTTCTGGCTGGCCCGCATCCCCTCCGTCCACGGCAGCCTGCCACTTCAGGCTGCCATGCTGCTCTTTGCCATTCTGCTGATGGGGATCGCCAGCGCTATCTACATCGGTGTGGATGCCGGCGCAGGCCCGCGTGACAGCTTGATGCTCGCCCTTAAGCGCACGCGTGGGATCAGCATCCGGCTGGCGCGTGCCATCATCGAGATCACGGTTGTAGTGCTGGGATGGCTCCTGGGTGGCCCGGCAGGTGTGGGCACCCTGATCTACGCACTGTTTGTGGGACCCTCGGTGCAGTGGGCCTTCAGGCTCTTCAGAGTCCAGCCGCACAGGCCTGTCAGCGTGGACGCGCAGGCGGGTATCGAAGGCGGGGCCGAATGAGCTCCGATCCCTCTTCAGAGCCTGCGCCCATTCTTATGCAGCCCATCGGCCGCGTGCTCAACTCGCGCCTCCAGGTGCAGGATGACCATTGGGGCGGATTGATCTCCCGGATCGTGATCGATCTGGGAGCCGCAGCCTTGCAGGGTCTGGAGGAATTCTCCCATGCCGGGATCATCTTCTATTTCGATCGCGTGGAGGCCTCCCAGGCCAAGCGCGGCGCACGCCGCCCGCGCGGCAGCCCGGCCTGGCCGCAGGTCGGCATCCTCGCCCAGCGCGCCAAAGGCCGCCCCAACCGCCTCGGCCTGACCATCGTAAAGATCCTTAAGCGTGAAGGAAACATCCTGACCGTCTCCGGTCTGGATGCGGTGGATGGGTCGCCTGTCCTCGATATCAAGCCCGTGATGCGTGAGTTTCTTCCCGAAGGTCCGCTTCGCCAGCCCGCCTGGGTCGAAGAATTAATGCAGGATTATTGGAAGGAGCCACAGGAAAAATGAGCTTGCCCCTGTTAAATATCAGCGCCGCACCTTGTGAGGTGCGGCACCGTTCCTTTACTTCGCCGGGACGAAGTCCAGTGTCCTTCCATCCGTTGTGCGGATCTGCAGGCTGTCCTTGCTGAGCTGGTAGCTCTCAGCGCTCCCCAGGCTGCTGAAAAAGGATGCTTCCTGGTCCATGGTCCCCTGCGGGTCCATGCAGGCCATCAGCGTGGAGAACACATCCTTGATCTGGATCTTGTCGCCATCCAGGCTGTACGTCCCGCCATAGGAGTTGCAGCCCCCCGAGCCTGAGATCTTCCCATCTGTAAAGATCAGCGTCTGCGTCGTGCCGGTAAGGGGAGCGGCCCCGTCAACGCTTCCCAGCGACCAGGCGGTACCACTGAGCGGATCACCCGCCGGCAGAGCAGCGCCTCCACCGCACGCAGAGAGCAGTCCAAGCAGCACCAGGGAAGTCAGCAGGCCAAAATATCGAAGTTTCATCAGTATGGTTTTTCCTTTCGTGGTTTGCATTTAGACGTATTACAAGTGTAAATGTTCCCCGTCCAGGGACCACCACCGCGCTGGTATATCTCGGTCTTGGCCCTGATCGATCAGGGCTTTATCTGTTCCCCGCCTGGTCCTGCAAAGATCCTGACCGCAAGGAAGACCAGCCCCGCTCCCGCCCCTGAAACAAGGAGTTCTTTCAGGCTGACCGGCTCAAGTCTCAGAGCAGGAAGATAAAATGCCACCAGCAGAAGGAGAATGGCTAATATCGAAATGACCGGCAACCATCCCCGCCTCCTGGGTTGCGCCGCCAGTCCCCATGCCACCGCGATCCGCGCCAGCCCAAGAAAACTGAAGAGCGGGCCTTGCCAGCCGGATCGACCTGTGAAAACATACCAACTCGTGATCCCTGCTGCAATGATCCCCGCGGTGATGCCCGCCCAGGCCCCACCCGGTATTTTGTTCACCGGCTTTTGCATGGCATCCTCCCCTCCTCTGCTTAAGACCAGGCCGATCCCCAGGAGGCTATCCACGATCAGACTTAACCAGAGCCATTGCAGTGCATCCAGCGGCATGCGTCCGCCCATGACCAGCGCCGCAAGCATCGCCACCCCACGCGCAGCGATCCCCGCTATAAGCAGACCGAAGAATGCGTACAGGTTTACTGCCGTGCTGCGCCCCACCCCGACCGCCCCGGCCAGGCTCGCAAAGTTGTCATCCAGCAGAACCAGGTCCGCCGCCTCACGCGCTGCCTCTGTGCCCGCCAGGCCCATCGCCGCGCCCACATCTGCCTGTCGCAGCACCGGTCCATCGGTCACCTCACCACCTGTCAGCGCGACCGCATGACCCCGCCTCCGCAGTGCATCCAAAACCCTGGCCTTGCTTTCTGGAGAGAGCCGTACGTAGACCTGGACCTCCTTCGCAACCCGCTCCAATTCATCCTCCTCCAGGGATTCGACTTCCGCATCCATCAGCACCTTGCGGAGCGCCGGGCCTGTAGCCTGCGATTCGATCAGCCCCAACTGGCGGCCGATCTCGGCAGCCGCCATCGGCTGGTCGGTGGTCAGCATCACCGTACGGATCCCGGCCTTGCGCAATCCCCTCACCGCCGCGGGGACATCCGGGCGCGCCGGGTCGGTCATCCCGAACAAGCCCAGGAATGTCAGGTTCTGTTCCAGATCGGTTTGGAGTAATTCTGGGATCTGGTCCAGCAGCCGGAATGCCACGCCCAGCACCCGCATGCCTTTTTGTGCCAACCGGGCGCCGGAGGCCTCAATGCGTGCATTGAGATCCTCACTCATCTCTGCAGGGCTTCCGTTGACCAACACTTGCGAGGACAGGGCCAGCAGGCTCCCAACATTCCCCTTGGTAATGGCAATATAACGGTAGGTCCCGATATCCAGCCCGGAGAGCATGGTGGGATCGTATTCTGACAGGGCATGGACAGTGGTCATACGCTTGCGCTCAGGGTCGAACGGCAGACCTGAAACGCGTGGAAACGATCTGTCAAGCGAAGCCTTCCAGTATCCCATTCGCGCCGCGGCAGCGACCAGTGCGCCTTCGGTTGGGTCGCCGAGCGTATGGAAGCGGTTGTCGTCCAGATCGATCAACCGCGCATCGTTACAAAGCGCCCCGCCAATGAGGATCAGCGAGAGCGCAGATTGCGCCGGTGCTCCAAGGTGGCGCGCCGCTGTAAAGGAGCCGCCGCGGTCCATTTCCCCCGTCATATCCAAAACATGATCGGCCACATCCACAGCCGTGACGATCATGCGGTTCTCGGTGAGTGTCCCTGCCTTGTCTGCACAGATCACATCCACCAGGCCGAGCTTCTCCACTGCGGCCAGGTTGTGCACCCTTACCCCATGTAATCGCATCCTCCGGCTTCCCAGAGCAAGGGCAAGCAGCCGGACCGCCGGGAGCGCTGTCGGGGCCAACGCCGCGATCGCGCTTAATCCCATGCCAGACACCTTATCGGTGCCGATCCCTTTTCCCAATCCCAACCATGCCAACCACAGAATGAGGGCAAGACCGATCAGGGCTCCCAGCCATCGATTCCCCGCTGTTCCCGTTTTCCCGGGTACTGCCGGTTTTTTCTTCCTCTGGATGGCTGTTGCGATGCGCCCCAGTTCGGTTCCCATCCCCGTCTCTATGACCAGTGCCAGGCCGCGGCCCTGCGTGACCAACGCACCCATATACGAGAGATTCCGGCGTTCGGGCAGCGGCAGGTCGTTCCCGGTCAGGGCTTCGACCTGCTTTTCGACCGGACCCGAGTCGCCGGTCAGCACTGCCTCCTGCACCCGCAGGTTCACCACCTCAATAAAGCGGATATCGGCGGGCAGCACTTCCCCTGCTTCGAGTTGGAGGATGTCGCCCCTCACCAATCTGCGCACCGGAATGTCCTTCCATTCGGATTCACGCAGCACATGCGCCTTCGCCGGGATCAGCTTTTTCAGGGCATGGAAGGAAGGGCGGCCGCGCCCGGCAATAACCACATCAGGCAGCAGACAGAATAGAGCCGCGCCCAGGAATGCCAGCGCGGCAGCCCATTCACCGGCAAGCATGGCCCCCAGCGAACCCCCTGCCGGGAGCAGGAACATCCACCCTGAAAATTGACCTCCCAGTGCGCCCCAAACGGAATGATCCGTCTCCATGAGTTCGTTCGGTCCTGCGGCCGCCAGGCGCGCGAAAGCCTCCGCCTCCGTCAGGCCGCATTTGGGATCCGTTCCCAGTTCTTCCAGGGAAGCTGTCGGGGTCTTAAGGTAATGGAGATTCATTGGCATCGGAGGCCTGCCGCATGGCAGATCTCCATCCAATTGTCCTCTTCAGTCGCATCGCCTCAGACGCCCGAAGCTCCGCCCGCGTTCCTCAACGCCGAGCGGATCATCAGGTATTCGGCGATATTCTCCGATGTAACGAGCCCCAGAAAACGTCCGCCATGTGTCACCGGCAGTGTCTTTGCCCCGGATTCCTGCAGGCGCATGATGGCGGTCTCCACCATATCATGAGAATCGATCTCCGGCAGCCCCCGCCGCATCACGCCGGTGACCGGCGCACTTTGTCCATCACGCGATAAGGCTGAGATAAAAGCGTCCCGTTCCAGGATCCCGATGACCCGTCCCTTTGCATCCACCACCGGGAAATCATGCTGCGAGGCGGACAGGAGGAGTTCCACTGCGCGCGCCAGCGTATCATTCTCCGACAGGGTCTGGTAGTTGGTCAGCATGGCGCGCGTTACCGGTATGCCGCTCAAGGAGTTCTTCATCTGTACCATGCTGGCTTCCTGCGAAGCGCCGATCCACACGAACAGGGCAATAAAGACCAGGAAGGGGTTGGTGAACAGGCCGATCAACCCGAACAGCAGTGCAATGCCCTGCCCTATCACCGCCGCGACCTGCGTAGCATGCACATAATCCATGTGCATTCCCAGGAAAGCCCGCAGGACGCGCCCACCATCCATGGGGAAGGCCGGGATCAGATTGAAGATCGCCAACCAGAGGTTTACCGCCATCAGGCGCGTCAGGAATGATCCCGAGGCGACTCCCAGGCCTGTCAGCGAAACCGATCCTCCCGTGACGATCAAACCGGCGAAAAGAACCGCCGCGATGACCACGTTCACAGCCGGACCCATCAGCGCCACCCACAGTTCCTCGATCGGCTTTTCAGGTATGCGCTCCAGCCTCGCCACCCCACCGATCGGGTAAAGTGTAATATCACGCGTCCTGATCCCGTACTTGCGCGCCGTCAGGGCGTGACCATATTCATGCAGCACGACGCACACAAACAGCGCCAGGATGAACAATATCCCCCCTGCGACATCGAGCCAGCTCTGCTTCTGCAGCCAGTAACTGTAGCCCACCCAGCCGATCAACAGCAGGAAGGTGACGTGCACATAAACATCGATCCCGGCAAAACGGCCGAGTTTCCATTGCCATTTCATTTTTTTTTATCTCCATCCATGTTGTTTAACGATGATCCCACGAAATAATTCTGCGGACATGGGGAAATGCAGGCTTGGATGTAGTCCCGTGGATATTGACTGGATTTTAACCAGGAATTGTTAAAACAATATTCATGAATTGCCAGCGCAAGCATGGAAAAACCACCGGATCCGGGGATTCGGCGCTGAAAATGACAGATCGGGGCTGATTATTGGATTACGCCCAGCTTTTTTCCAGCCGTAATGATCACATCCATGGCCCGGTCGATCTCGTCCGCCTCGTGTGCAGCCGTGACAGTGGCGCGCAGCCGGGCCAGTCCCTCCGGTACCGCCGGCGAAACCACCGGGAGCACGAATACGTCATGGTGCTGGCCTTCACGGGTCATTTCGAAGGCCTTCTCGTCCGACCCACAAACAATGGGCACGATGGCAGTCTCGGTCAGCATCGTATCGAACCCCGCCGACTTCAATCCCCCAATAAACTGGCGGGTATTTGCGTTCAGCTTCCCGATACGCCAGGGTTCGTCCAGGATGACTTTGAAAGCCTCGTTGGCCGCCGCTGCCTGAGCCGGAGGCAGTGCCGCAGAGAAGATATAGGCCCGGCTGGCATGTCGCAGATAGGTGATGACCTCCCGGCTGGCGGCCACATAGCCTCCCACGGATGGAATGGTCTTGCTCAGCGTTCCCATCTTGATATCGATCACATTGTCCAGGCCAAAGTGCTCCTCGATGCCGCGGCCGGTCTCTCCCAGCACTCCCACCGAGTGCGCCTCGTCGATCATCAGCCAGGCTTTGTATTTGCGGCACAGTTCCACGATTCCCGGCAGGTTAATAATATCCCCGTCCATCGAAAACACCGAGTCGGCGATCACCAGCCGCGAGGCGCCTTCCGGCAGGTTTTTAAGGCGGTTTTCCAGGTCTTGCATGTCGTTATGTTTAAACCGCCGGAACTCCGCCCCCGACATCAGGCAGCCATCCACAATGGAAGCATGGTTAAGTTTGTCGGAGAGTACATAGTCCCCGCGGCCCATCAGGGTGGAGACTACGGTCAGGTTGGTGGCATATCCCGAGGAATAGGTGATCGCCGCCTGCGTGTGCTTGAAATCCGCGATGGTCTCTTCCAACTCCGTGTGGATACCGAGCGTGCCCGCCAGCGAGCGGACGCCATGGGTTCCCGAACCGTATTGGTCCAGTGCTTTGCGCGCGGCTTCATCGATGCGCGGGTGCCGGATCAGGCCCAGGTAGCTGTATGAGGCATACATACCCATCTCGCGCCCGTACACCCGCACTTTTGCCCCGCCCAGGATCTCCTCCATCGGTTGGTTGTAGAAATAAAGATCTTGCGCCTTCAGCCCGCGCACGCGATCGTTCATGGCGCAGATTCGGCGTGTTACGGCATCATCCAGATTATCCAGATCCATCAGGTCACTCCTCAAAGGGATTCGCCCAAGTATAGGTTACGCTTTGGCATCTGTCCAGTAGGGGCAGAAGCCACCGTTCAGGGCGCGGACTCCCGCGAAAAGAATCCTCTGAGTATCCCCCTGCCCGGATCGCCCGTTCCAGCACGCCTTCCAGCATCTCTGGAGGAGCCTGGGCGCTCAGCCACCTGCCAGCTTGCGCAGTTCCGCCTCGCCAATGATCTTCACCCCCAGATCCTGCGCTTTTTGCAGCTTCGACCCGGGGTTCTCCCCCAGCACCAGGTAATCCGTCTTCCTGCTTACGGAATCAACCGACTTGCCGCCATGATCTTCGATCAGCGCCTTCGCCCCCTCCCGGCTCAAGGTCGGCAGCGTCCCGGTCACAACAAATGTGAGACCCGTAAGCGCCCCCTCTTTCCTGGCTGCGCCCGCCTCGGATTGCGGCCACACCCCGGCGGCTTTAAGCTTCTTGAGTACGTTCCGGTTGGCCGGACGTGCGAACCAGTTCACCACCATCTCGGCAATGTGCTGGCCCACTCCTTCCACGGCTTGCAGGTCTTCCGGAGAGGCCGCGGCCAGTGCATCCAGGTTCCCGAAAGCGCGCGCCAGGTCCTGGGCAGCCACCTCCCCCACGCCTCGAATGCCCAGCGCTGCGATCAGCCGCTCCAGAGGACGTTCCCGCGAGGCCTGGATGGCCGCCAGCAGATTATCAGCCAGTTTGCCGGGGGGTTCCTTGGTGGTCTTGCGGTCCTTGCGCGTCACCGCCTCCAGAATATCCTCACGCTTAAGCGCATATAGGTCCGCTACATCCTTTACCATGCCGGTCTCGATCAGCTTCTCCACAATGCGGATACCGAGGCCTACGATGTCCATCGCACCGCGCGAGACGAAGTGCTCCAGGTTGCGGATCAGCTGCGCCGGGCAGGCTGTATTAACGCAATACCACGCCACCTCACCCTCAAAATGTTCCACCGGCTGCCCACATGCCGGGCAGGTCTTGGGCGGTTTATAGCGTTTCTCCCTGCCGGTGCGAGCCTCTGTCACCGGGCCAATGACATACGGGATCACCTCCCCGGCGCGCTTGACCAGCACGCGGTCCCCGGTGCGGATATCCTTTTCGGCGATGTAGTCAAAGTTGTGTAGGGTGGCACGCTCCACCACCACCCCGCCGATCTCCACCGGCTCCAGGACCGCGTTGGGCGTAAGGACGCCGGTGCGCCCGACATTCACCCGGATATCCTGAAGAAGCGTGGTCACCTCGCGAGCCGGAAACTTAAAGGCGATCGCGCCGCGCGGGTCCTTGCCCACAAATCCAAGCTCCGCCGCCAGGTCGAGGTCATCGACCTTGATCACCATGCCGTCCGCCTCATAGGGAAGTTCATCGCGGCGCTTCTCCCAGGTCTCGGTGTAGGCAATGGCGGATTCTATATCCTCAAAGCGCCGTGCTGCATCCGTCACCGGGAATCCCAGTCCCCTCAGGTACGCCAGCAGTTCCCACTGGTGCGTTGGCACCGCACCGCCCTCCGAATGGATGATCTGGTACACCAGAAGAGTCAGCGGGCGCGTGGCAGTCAGGCCCGGGTCGAGCTGCCGCAGAGATCCAGCCGCCGTATTGCGTGGGTTCAGGTAGGTCTTCTCCCCCGCCTCCTCCAGCCGCTGGTTGAGCTTTTCGAACTCCTTCACAGGGATGAAAGCCTCGCCGCGCACCACAAGATAGGAAGGGAGTCGCAGCCGCAAGGCCTCCTCGGAAACCGGAATCTTAAGCGGAATGGACTTGACCGTCCTCAGGTTCCGGGTGATATCCTCCCCCACTTCCCCGTTGCCGCGCGTGGCGCCCAGTTCAAAGACGCCCTCACGGTAGTGCAGCACCACCGAGAGTCCGTCGATCTTCGGCTCCACGACAAAGCCCGCATTTTCCACCCGGTTGTCCAGCCGCAGTATCCGCTCATACCAGGCCCGCGCTTCCTCTGCCCCGAAGGCGTTCGCCAGGCTGAGGATCGGCGCAGGATGCTGCACCTTCGCGAAGCGGTCCGCCGGGACCGCTCCAGCGCGCTGTGTGGGCGAATCTGGCGTTACCCAGTCCGGGTGATCTCCTTCGATCTTCTTCAGTTCGTTGGCCAGGCGGTCGAATTCCAGGTCACTGATAAGCGGGGCATCCAGTACATGGTAACGATAATTGTGGAAATTGATCTGGCGCTTCAATTCTTCATAGCGGCTTTTCGTGTCCATCGGTTAATTATAGCATTCGGAGAAAGCATGTCGCTGCCAGGAACGACATAGTCTAGAACCTCCTCCATCTGCAGTGTAGGAAGTCGAGGGCCGGTTCAATGCAGCACACACGCGATCCCCCGAAGATTCCTGATAACGCCGTTCTTTTTTGGATTATGATAGGCCATCACTCCTCCGGTCTGGAGGGCAGACGATTTATTGTTACAAGGAGATAAAGCGAATGTTGAACCTCAACTCTGTGATGCTCGGAACGATGCAATTCGACTCCCTGACCGCCTTTTATGAGAAGATTATGGGGAAATCTCCGGAGATGGCCGACGATGAGAACGGCTTTCGCGGCTGGGTGGTCGGAAGCATCATGCTCGGCGTGCTGAAACACTCCGGGATGGGTGGCGGCACAAAGGACCCCGGCCGCGTCATGATCAATTTCGAGACCGCG
>CAYMQX010000032.1:0-13969 GCA_964392495.1 uncultured Anaerolineaceae bacterium | reverse complement strand
GAGCGGCCCGTACACCTCGATCGGGCCCAACTGCCATATCCACAGGGCGGTGATCCAGGAGAGCATCATCGAGGCCGGCTGCCGGATCGAAAACACAGCCCTGACCCGTTCGCTGGTGGGCCGCAACTGCGTGGTGGAAGGGCAGGCCGAAAAGGAAGAGGCCGCCCGGTTGAACATCGGCGACAACAGCTTTGTCATTTCAGGGTAGTGACGTTTTGTCCTACCCCTTTTTTGTCCCTGTTGCTAGAATGGAAGGGAAACCCGCCAAAATGGAGGCTCCATGCAGGAAGTGAAAGACGCACAAAGGCTCTCAAAGCGCGTGGCCGGGCTGAAGCCCAGCGGCATCCGTAAGTTCTTCGATATCGCCGCCACGATGAAGGATGTGATCTCGCTGGGGATCGGCGAGCCGGATTTCACCACGCCGAAGCCCATCCTGGAGGCAGGCATACGCTCGCTGCAGAACGGCGAGACGCATTACACCTCCAACGCCGGAAAGATGGAGTTGAGGCAGGGCATCGCCGATAACCTGCGGAACCGCTACGGCGTGAGCTATGATCCAGTCACAGAGATCATCGCGACGGTGGGCGTGTCGGAGGCGCTGTACCTGGCCTTCACAGCCATCCTGGACCCGGGCGATGAGGTCATCATCCCGACGCCCTGTTTCGTCTCCTACCAGGCAGAGGTGATCATGGCGGGAGGCGTGCCGGTGGAAGTACCGGCGCGGCTGGAGAACCAGTTCATGGTGGACCCGGCGGATATTCGCAGGGCCATTACGCCCAACACGAAGTGCATCTTCATCGGCTATCCCTCCAACCCTACGGGGGCGGTGGCTTCGCGCGAAGTGCTTATGGAGATCGCCAGGCTCGCCGAGGAATACAACCTGCTGGTGGTCTCGGACGAGATCTATGACCGGCTGGTGTACGGCTTCGAGCACGTTTGCTTCCCTGCGCTGGACGAAAGCCTGAAGTCCCGCACCCTGCTGCTGGGCGGGTTCTCCAAGGATTACGCCATGACCGGCTGGCGCATCGGGTATGCCTGCGGCCCGGCGGACCTGATCCAGGGGTTGGTACGCATCCACCAGTACACGATCATGTCCGCGCCGACCACGGCGCAGGACGCCGCCATCGAGGCGCTGCGCAGCGGGAACTCCTACGTGGAGGAAATGCTGGCCGAGTACAACCGCCGCCGCAAGCTGCTGGTGGGCGGGCTGAACCGGCTGGGGCTTTCCACTTTTGAGCCGCGCGGCGCGTTCTACACCTTCCCCAACATCACGGCTTCGGGGCTGGACGATGAGACCTTCGCCGAGGCTCTGCTGCGCGAGGAAGGTGTCGCGGTGGTACCGGGGAACGCCTTCGGCCCGGGCGGTGACGGGTTTGTAAGAGCCTGCTATGCCACATCCTACGAGAAGATCGAGGAGGCCCTGCGGCGCATGGAACGCTTCATGAGCCGGCACGGCTAAGCCCGGAGAGGGTCTTTTGGCCTGATATACAAGCGGACCGGCATAAACCGGTCCGCTTTGGTTTCCGCGCGGCGCGATGCTATAATCTCCTGTATCCCAATACCAGATCATCCGGAGAGAACATGAACATCGCTGCTTCCCTCGAAGGCGAACTCGACCAGACCGTGGAGGAACTGCTCCAGAGTTGGGAGATCCCCGGGCTGGCCGTCACTGTAGTAAAGGACGACCAGGTACTGTTGACACGCGGCTACGGGCTGCGCGAGGTGGAGCATCCCGGGAGGGTGGACGAGCATACCCTCTTCGCCATCGCCTCGAACACCAAGGCGTACACCTCCGCATCGATAGGGCTTCTGGTGCAGGAAGGGCGCCTGGGTTGGGATGACCCGGTCACGAAATACCTGCCGTTCTTCCGGCTGTATGATCCGCATGCCACCGAAATGCTCACGGTGCGCGACCTGCTGTGTCATCGCTGCGGACTCGGCACTTATGCCGGGGATCTGCTCCAGTTCAGCCTGTATTCGCCGCGCGAGGTGCTGGAACGGGTGCGCTACATTCCCCCCGCCTATCCCTTCCGGGCGGGGTACGGATACTGCAACCTGATGTTCATCGCCGCCGGGATGGTCATCGAGGCGGTCAGCGGCCTGGGATTCGACGACTTCATCCGCCAGCGTTTGTTCGAACCACTGGGGTATATGGACGCCGTGACCGCGCCGCGCTTTTTGGGCGGGCGGGAAAATATTGCCATCCCGCACGAGGAGATCAACGGGGAGGTGCGGCCGGTCAGCACCCGCGACGACGCCGGTTTCGGCGCGGCTGGTTCCATCTGGGCTTCGGCTGCGGATGTGTCGAACTGGCTGCGATTCCAACTCAGCGGCGGCATGCTGAACGGAGGCCGCATCCTGGAGTCCGCCATCCTCGAGGAGACCCACACCCCGCATACGTTTATCCCCATGCTGCCTGAGGAGCGACGATTGTTCCCCACGCGTCACTTCACCGCTTACGGGCTGGGTTGGTTCATGAACGATCACAACGGACGCAAGGTGATCCGACACACAGGCGGGCTGGACGGGATGCTCTCCAGTACGGTGCTGGTACCGGAGGAGGGCATCGGGATCATGGTGATGACGAACAAGCTCCCCAACATGGCCTATACCGCCCTTCCCTACCATCTGCTGGACCGGTTAATGGGGATCGAGGGCCGGGATTGGTTCAAGGCTTACCGCCTCTTCGAGAAGGAGAGCCGGGCAAAGCTGGACGAGGAAAAACAGAAGATCGTTCAAGCGCGCGCCAGCGGCACGCACCCCAGCCTGCCCCTGGAGGCCTTTGCCGGCGAGTATGACGCACCGATCATCGGCGGGGCCGAGTTGAAGGTGGATGACGAGGGGCTGCGCATCCAGCTCGGGGCGCACCCGGACCTCTCCGGCGCGCTGACGCACTGGCACTACGACAGCTTCATGTGCAAATGGGACGACCCTATTCTGGGTGAGAGCCTCATGCCATTCACCGGCGACGGACAGGGGCATATCACCGGGTTCAAGGCCAGGGTCCGCGAGGACTGGATCGATTCGGCAGAGCATGTTTTCAAGAGGAAGTGAGCCTCATGAAAAGCAGCGAAAGCCGGGAGGCGTGATCAAAACAATCCGCCGTCAACCAGTTGAGGCATATTCCGTTTGAAGCAAGGAAAAAGATCCCCCGGCCTGTGAAGGCCGGGGATTTTTTCAGGACCAGGTCATTTTATGACGAGATGATAGATGTACAAGTCGCCTCCAACGCCGACTTGTACAACGCTGCCAGCCTGGGGAGTCGATAACCCAGCCATCTTCGCGAAGCGGGATGTGGAATCGGTGACAAGCCAGGCTTCCTGCAAGCGCAGGCGCTCACGGATGGAGACCATGACATCATCGAAGGTGACGGCAGCCTCCAACTCGCGGTTGAAGCGGTCCACGCGGGCCAGCTCGCCGGGCTGCCATTCCAGCCCATAGGGCGTGTTCACCACCTCACGCTGAAGAAGCTGGGGCGCCCATTCCAGGAAGGCATCGTTGCCCACCGCGATCACATCCGCATCCGGGGGGATCACCCCGGCGTATTCCTCAAGCGCAGCCACCTGTGCAGGCTCCAGCGCCCACTGGCGATCATTGACCAGGGCCTTCACAGCTAGAATGGCGCCATAGACCGCAGCGACGACGAAGACCCCTGCAAGGATCCACTCAATCCACCTGCGGACTTGAAGAGAGTCCTGAAAGCTTTCTGCCAGGAGGTGCAACCCCCTGCCCGCCAGAAAAGCCGCGAGCATTGCACTCAGCCAGATGCCCTCCCGGGGCAGAAGTGAGAAGAGTATGAACAGGATCGGAAGGTGGAAGCCGGGACCAGCCAGGTAGGAAAGCATACCCAGGAAGGTAAGGGCGCTCCAGAGGAACGAATTGTTGCGAATGCTGGAAAAGTCGAGAGTCAGAAGGCGGTCGAGGGCCTGCTGGAAGAAGGTTGGTCTCTGTCCTGAATCGAACTGGTGGGAAAGGGAACCGATGAAAATCCCGGGGCCGTGATGGTTCACCACCGTGAGCCAGTAGGGCGCAGAGACAAGCAGGCCGGCCATCGCGATGATAAATGGCACACCTAACGACTTGATACTGCGCTGCCGGATGGCCTGCAGGATCAGCGCCAGGACAAAGACCAGGGACAATACAGGCGCAGCCACCGCACTCCCGGGGCTGGACAGGATATTGATCCCCAGCAAGATACCGGCTGTCAAGGCTGTGGTCCAGCCGGGGCTTTTATACACCCGGACCAGTAGCACCGCGTACCAGATGAGAGCCAGCTCACCGAAAGCCTCGGGAAGCCCGGCAGCCTCGATCTGGTCGAGGAAGGTATTGGGAATGAAGGCAAAGGCTGCCAGCATGCACCAGATTTCGAGCCGGTCCGCGGTAAACTGCCGCAGCAGGTAATAAAAGGAGGGCACGCCAAGGGTCGCAACCAGCGGGGGCAGCAGGTTGACAGTCAGAAATTTGGGCGGGTGGAACAGGTTGATGAGAAGCGCTTGCACATAGAAAGAGAGAGGCGGATAGGCGAAGGGAAGGCCGTTCTGGGAATAGTATGGGATGGTGATCGGGAGGGCGAAATGGTCCTTGATAATCTGGTTCGAGAATTCGAGGAAGAGGCCTCCAAGGCGGAAAGGGACATCCAGATCGATGAAGATCAGGTGCCCCAGGCGAAGGGCGATCCCGGCGAGGATCGTCAAACCGATGGCAAGCCGGTATCGACCGGGGACCGATTCTTTTTGCATGCCATTGATCTCTTTGGACATAAACGGGGGATGGCCCTACTCCGCATCTTCATGGACCTGCCTGCGGCCCTCGGCAAGGATATCTTCGATATCGAGGTCGCGGCGGGCGCGGTCGGCAGGATGATAGTGGACATGCACGCGCCGAAGGTTGGGTATCGACTCATAGAGCAGGGCCTCGACCTTGCTGGCGATCGAATCACCCATGCGCACGCTCAGGCTGCCGTCAATGCCGATGGTCAGGTTGATGACCAGGTTCGGGCCGAAGCGGTGGGCCTGCAGCTCCTCCAATTGCTGGACGCCGGGAATGCGCTTCAAAAGGCTGGAGACCTGGACGGCCAGTTCGCGGCTGGGGACGGCATCCATCAGGTCCACCGAGGACTCGCGCAGGATAAAGATGCCCGTGCGCAGGATGAGCAGGGCCACGAGAGCACCTGCCAGCGGGTCCACCCAGGGGAGGCCGCGCTGCCCCAGGAAGATTCCCACGGAGGCCGCGCCTGCCGAGAAGATGTCATTGCGGTGGTCAAAAGCCAGCGCATCCACGACGGGATTGCGGGTCTCGCGGCCGATGGTGCGGACATAGAAGAAAAGGAAGATCTTGATGACGACCGTGCCCAGGGCCACCCACAGGGCCACGGGCGCGGCGCCGCTGGAGGAGGTCTTGCCATCCACAAGATCCCAGATCTTGTCCACGGAATCGAAGAAGACCGCCACAGCGGTAGCCACGACGAAGGCGCCCACGATGAGCGCCGCGATGCTCTCCAACTGGCGGTGGCCGTAGGGGTGCTCGGTATCAGGGGGCTTGTTGGCCAGACGCATGAAGACCGCTGCCACAATGTAGTAAGCCACGTCGGAGGTGGAGTTGATACCCTCGGCAAGGAGGGCGGGTGAGTGTCCAAGGACGCCGAAGAAGGTCTTTACGGCGGCAAGCAGGATATTCACCCCCAGCCCCAGGTTGATGGCCCACAGGCTTTTGCGGTCACGCTCCAGCATCATGGGGCTGATTGTATTGTAGGTAATCTACATATGCAAGAAAAAAGCCTTTATATAACGCTTGGGCTCTCTGTTCAATCAGATGGCATCTTTGCCGGTTTTTTCCAACCACGTATAGAATTCCCAAGCCTTATATATTCCACATGGGGTCTATCCGTGACAGCTGGTGGAAGAATAATGAGATGGCGAAGATTCTTTTCGAATTTGGCAAGTCCAGAGTCCAGCTTCCGGTCTCTTAGTTCCCTGACCTGATTTTCATTAAGGATGACCGCATATTCTTCCGAGATGGTAATCAGGGCTTGATCGTAGGCTTTATGATGAAGTGCGCACAGAGCAAGGCCATTGCGGGTTTCGTCACTGCTATTCTCGTGGTTTACAGGGATTATATGAGCAGCTTCGACAAGCCCAAGTTGAACTCCACACACCGCACATTTATATGTATAGGCAGTCAATACCCTTCGCCGAAAACTTACATCCCTAAGCTTTCTGCTTACGGACACGATTATTTCTCTGCGCCCGACATCTGGTATTTGGATTGCAGCATCATTTATCTCAGGATTTAGAGAAACATCTTCTAGAGCTCTTAAAGCGTCCGGAGCCTGTCCAAAATCATGCAGGGATTCGAGATTCCGCAAATACTCCACAAAGAAATCGGGCCTGAATGCAATAGCAACTTCATTGTTGCCTTTATCACAGGGGGAAAAACCACTTACGTATGCTGACCTCAGGAATTCCTCACGAATCTGTATTGAAGGTGAATGGCCCAATAATCCCCGATGTTTCCTTACATCGAAACCCGCGAAAACCTCGGCTTCCTGCCAGTATCCAAGGATCAGGGTCTGTTCGTTCGGAAAGATCTGAAATTGCTTCACTCCGGTAATCTGAATTCGATATTCGTTCCTGGGCCTTGCTGGTCCTCCGCCATGAGTCAAATGCCAGATATAAACGGCGATCTTGTAACTTTCATTTTCCTTATAAACCTGAAGGTGAAATGGATGCTCATCCTCACTTGCTGTATATAAAACATTCCAACCCGACTCGTTAATTGCCTGCACAACTTGGTCAAGCAGATCATATTTGTTATGCCCTGCCATTCTTCTTTCCTCTCGGTCTTTCCCCTTTGTCCCTTATGGCAAACATATCATTGATTTCCTGGAATCTGTAGACGCTTCCTTCGAGATATGTTTCGTCAATCTCGAAAGAAATCCATCTCCTTCTTGCCTGATCGGCTGCTTGTCCTGTAGTATTTGAGCCGGCAAAGGGGTCAAGCACAATATCACCAGGATCTGTCAGGAAGTCGATAAAAAACTTTGGAAATTCCAGAGGAAATCTGGCTGGATGCGGCTTGATATCCGCCTCTGCACACCGCCTCAGATAAGCGCTATTTGATTCCGTGTTCGCAAGGGTAAGCAGGTTTGGCGGAATGGCACCGTGGTTATCCCGTTGAAACTTGGTCGATATATCATGACCGCTGGGACGCAGTTTTGCCTTATAACCGTTTTCGAGAAGCTGCTTCATGCTTTCAGAATAAGGCTTTAATACATTTCTGTTATTCGCCTTGGGAAATTCGGTTACAGACAACCACCAAACCACATTCACCGAATCTTTTACACGGATCCTGCGAACATTCACCCATTCCGCCGGGGTCGGCAGGCGCGATGGGTTGTAGTGATAGAAATCCTGGGCAAGAAAAAAGCCGAGTTCTTTGCACAGCCGTACCAATAATTCGAATTGGTAAATGGCTCTTGTGGGCTGTCCCGGCAGGTATGCCCCACCCAGATCAACTACAAAGGACCCATCCTCCTTCAGGATACGTTTGAAATGTCGGGAAAATTGTAAAAACCAATCAACGTACTCATCAGCATCCTTGTTGCCGTACTCCTTTTTTCGAGTTAAAGCAAAAGGTGGCGAGGTCAGAATAAGGTTAATACTCTTATCAGGAATATGTGAGAGCAACTCCAGGCTGTCACCCAGGTAGGCAGAGCCAAAAGTGGTTTTATAAAATGGTTCAACCGGAAGCGTAAAGGTGGTCTTGGAAATCATGAGTTGTATAAAAATTCTATCACAACGAATAAAATTTTAGAGCATATGTTCAAGAACGGATTGTCTATGGATTTCGCTTTTTATTTCCGTTATTGCGGGATTGCTGATAGGACGCAGGCGGTGCCTCGCGATCAGTCGCGGCGTACCATCATCGCCTTCTCGATTACATAATGACCGGGAGAAGGCGCTTTTGCGTTATACTTTCGCACGCGACCATGACCGATCACATCCGTAATTTTTGCATCATTGCACACGTGGACCACGGAAAATCCACCCTTGCAGACCGCCTCCTCCAATTGACGGGCGCCATCTCGGAGCGCGACATGACCGCTCAGGTGCTGGACAGCATGGACCTGGAGCGCGAGAAGGGCGTCACCATCAAGGCCTCGGCGGTACGCATGGATTACACCGCCGCAGACAACAACAAGTACGAGATCAACCTGATCGATACACCGGGGCATGTGGACTTCGGCTACGAGGTCTCGCGGGCGCTGAAGGCCTGCGAGGGCGCGGTGCTGGTGGTGGATGCCACACAGGGGATCGAAGCGCAGACGCTCGCCAACCTGTACCAGGCGCTGGACGCCGACCTTGCCATCATCCCGGTCATCAACAAGATCGACCTGCCCTCGGCGCGTCCGGACGAGGTGGCCGAGGATATCGCCAGCCTGCTGGGTGTGGACGCCGGGTCGGTGATCCGCATCTCGGCCAAGGAGGGGGTGAACGTGGAACAGGTGCTGGAGGCCATCGTACAAAGAGTGCCGCCTCCCAGGGACCTGGACGAGGCTCCGCTGCGGGCACTGGTCTTCGACTCTCACTATGATTCGTACAAGGGCGTGATTGCCTATATCCGTGTGGTGGAAGGCTCGCTGAAGGCCGCGGACGTACTGCGCATGTTCGCCACCAGGGTGGATATGAAGCCGGTGGAAATTGGCATCTTCGCACCGGATATGCGCCCTGTGCCGCGCCTGGGGTCGGGGGAGGTCGGTTATATCGCCACAGGCTTCAAGACCGTGCACGAGTGCCGGGTGGGGGATACGATCACACGCGCCGCGGCCCCGGCTGCCGAGCCTCTGCCGGGCTACCGCACCCCCAAGCCGATGGTCTTTGCAGGGATCTACCCGGTGGAGGCAGACGACTATACCGATCTGCGCGAGGGGTTGGACAAACTGCAGTTGAATGACGCTTCGCTCACCTTCCAGCCGGAGACCTCGCAGGCGCTGGGGTTCGGTTTCCGGGCGGGCTTCCTGGGGCTGTTCCACATGGAGATCATCCAGGAGCGGCTGGAACGCGAATATCTGCTGGACGTGCTCTTCACCGCGCCCTCGGTGGAATACGAGGTGGCCACGCTGGCCGGCGAGGTGGTGCTGGTCGATTCCCCCGCCGATCTGCCCGACTCCAGCACCGTGGCCGAGATCCGCGAGCCGTGGATGCAGATCGAGATCATCACACCCACGGAGTACTACGGCCCGATCATGGACCTGGTCATCAAGAGGCGCGGCATCTTCAAGAGCCAGGAATACCCCGCGCCCCACCGGGTGCAGCTTAATTTCGAGATCCCCCTCTCAGAGATCATCGTGGATTTCTTCGACCAGTTGAAATCGCGCACCAAGGGGTATGCCTCGCTGGATTACCAGTTCCTTGAATACCGGCCGGACCAGCTCCAGAAGCTGGAAATACTGGTAAATGGAGAGGCGGTGGATGCGCTGGCGGCCATTGTGCACGAAAAAGACGCCTATCACAAGGGACAGCGGCTGATCACCAAACTGAAGGAGCTGATCCCGCGGCAGTTGTACGATGTAGCCATTCAGGCCTCCTCGGGAGGGCGCATTATCAGCCGCGCCAATGTCAAGGCCATGCGCAAGGACGTGCTCGCCAAGTGCTACGGCGGCGACATCACCCGCAAGAAGAAGCTGCTGGAGAAACAAAAACGCGGCAAAAAACGTCTTAAGATGATCGGCAACGTGGAGATCCCCCAGGACGCCTTCATGGCGGTACTGCAATTGGAAGAGGAATGACCCGGGGCGGGAGGAACGCGGCCGGGGTACAAGCGGTGAGAAGAAACACATGTCATCTCCAATGAAAAACGTTATGCGCTGGCTGCCCGGTGCGCTGATCAGCGTGGGACTGATCGCGGCCATCCTGTTTTTTGTGGATTTCCGCGCCATGGGGGCAGCCCTGCGCGGCGCGAACTACTGGCTGCTGGGTGCGGCGCTGGTCATATCCTTTGCCTGGCTGGGCGTGCGGGCGCTGGTCTGGTGGACCATGCTGCGCCAGAGGGCCCCATTCAAGGAGGTCTTCTTCTCGCTGGCGGAAGGCTATCTGATGAACAACTTCCTGCCCTTCCGGCTGGGAGAGCTCGGGAGAGCCTTCCTTCTCAGCCGCAAATCGGAGCTGCAGTTCATCGAGATCCTGCCCACCATCGTGATCGAGCGTGCCGTGGATCTGGGCTATTCGGCGGCCATCCTGCTGCTGGCGCTGCCTTTCGTGGTAGGCGGAGAAGGGTCACAAAGGATCGCCTTCCTCATCAGCGGGCTCGTGATCCTGGGACTGATCACGCTGTACCTGCTGGCTCGCAATCGGACGCGTGCGCTGGAGATCTTCCACCAGCTGAGCCGGCGCTGGCCGGCGATCCAGCGCCTGGGCGGCAGCTTCCTGGAATCCTTCTTCGAAGGGCTGGCGGTGCTGAACAGCGGCTGGCTGTTCGCCCGCTTCCTCTTCTGGATGACCGTGAACTGGGGCATGGCAAGCATCATGTACTTCCTCATCATCCGGGCCTTCTTTCCGCAGGCGGAGTTTGCCTGGGGCATGTTCGGGCTGGGGGCGGCGGCCTTTGGAGGCGCGATCCCATCCCTGCCGGGCGCAGTGGGGACCTTCGAGGGGGCGTTGGGCGGGGCGCTTCTGCTCTTGAGCGGTGACCAATCCACGGCCTTCACTGTGGCGCTGGTGACGCGCCTCTACAACTACCTGGCGAGCGGCATCCTCGGGCTGATCGGCCTGGCGCGCGAAGGGCAGACGCTCTCGGGGATCTACCGGCAATTGATCAATTTCAGGAGCCGGGAGAAAAAGGTCGAGAGCGACCAGGCATGATCCCGCTGTACGACACGCTGCGTGCCCGCAGGTTCCCGGCGGTCACAGCGCTGCTGGTGGTCATGAATGCGCTGGCCTTCTTTTACGAGCTGAGACTGGGGAGCGCCGGGCTGGAGGGCTTTATCCGCACCTGGGGGTTGATCCCCTCCAACCTGCTGGCGCATCTCGAGACGGCCTGGCCGACACTCTTCAGCAGCATGTTCATCCACGGCGGGTGGTTCCATATCATCAGCAATATGTGGGTGCTCATCATCTTCGGCGATAACATAGAAGACCGCCTGGGCAGGCTGCGTTATCTATTCTTCTATGTACTGAGCGGGCTGGCTGCCGCGCTGCTGCAGGTGTACATTCTGAGCGGCAGTGATTCGCCCATGGTGGGAGCCAGCGGAGCGATCGCGGGGGTGCTGGGCGCCTACCTGGTGCTGTACCCGCGGGCGCGCATCGCAAGCCTGGTGCCCATCTTCTTCATTTTCACCATCGTGGAGATCCCGGCGATCATCTTCCTGGCTTTCTGGTTCCTGTCGCAGTTGTTCTCGGGTTGGCTGGCGCTGGGCGGCGGGACGGGCAGCGGAATCGCCTGGTGGGCACATATTGGCGGGTTCGTGTTCGGGATGGCAGCCGGACTGCTGCTGGCGCCCCGCCGAGTGTACTATTCACCCTACTAGTCCTGGAGAGAGCATGTCGCGAAACCATCTGATCACCGGCGGAGCAGGGTTCATCGGCTCCAATTACGTCCAGCGCCTGTTGGCGCGCGGCGAAAGCGTGACCATTTATGACAACTTGAGCCGCGGCGGGGCGCCCGTCAACCTGAAGTGGCTGCATGAGAGCTTCGGAGATTCTTCCTTTAAGATGATACAGGCGGATATCCGGGATGCAGAGGCCGTCCGCAGGGCCGCGGAGCAGGCGGATGTGATCGTCCATCTGGCGGGGCAGGTGGCGGTGACCACCTCCGTGCAGGAGCCGCGCGAGGATTTCGAGGTGAACGCGCTGGGGACCTTCAATGTACTGGAGGCCGCGCGCCTCTCCGGACGCAAGCCGGTCCTGATCTACGCCTCCACCAACAAGGTCTATGGGGAGATGGAAGATGTGGAGATCGTGGAGGCCGCGACCCGCTGGCACTACAAGGACCTGCCGCTGGGAGCATCGGAGGAACAACCGCTGGACTTCCACTCGCCCTATGGATGCTCCAAGGGGACCGGCGACCAGTACGTGCGCGATTATGCGCGCATCTATGACCTTCCCACGGTGGTCTTCCGCCAGAGCTGCATCTACGGGCCGCGGCAGTTCGGCGTGGAGGACCAGGGCTGGGTGGCATGGTTCATCATCGCCGCAGTGATGGGTCAGCCGATCACCATTTACGGCGACGGCAAACAGGTGCGGGATGTGCTGCACGTGGAGGATCTTCTGGACGCCTACGACCTTGCCATCCAGAAGATCGAGCGCGCCCGCGGTCAGGTTTATAACATGGGCGGCGGGGTCCGGAACGTGCTGGCAGTCTGGAGCGAATTTGGTCCCCTGCTGGAGAGGTTGCTTGGACATCCCATCCCGGTGGGACGCGGCGACTGGCGGCCCGGAGACCAGAAGGTCTTCTACGCGGATACTTCCAGGGCGGAGAGGGAATTGGGTTGGAAACCGAAGATCAGCCTGGAAGAGGGCATCGAGCGTCTGTATCGCTGGGTGGCCGGGAACAAGAACCTGTTCAAGCCGGCCGCCAATCTCAAGTGATACCAGTTCTCCAACCCATCGCCTCCAGGAACGCTGAGCCTGACACACAGGCAGAGCAGACTGCATCAGGTAAAATGATGATATGCGATCCCTCCGGAACACTGCCGGGCAATCCCTGCTCTTTGCCCTGCTGGCGGCCCTGCTCACCCTCAGCGTTCTGAACCAATCCATCCCGGCCCGCAAGACCCCTGCCCGCGATTACGGGATCTACGTTTATGCCGGCGCACAAATCCTGAAGGGCGGTCTGCCATACCGGGATGTGTGGGAGAGCAAGCCCCCGGCCATCTTCTACCTGGATGCACTCGCCCTGCAGTTGGGCGGCGGCACGCGCTGGGGGGTCTGGGCGGTGGAAGCGATCAGCCTGCTGGCAGCCATCCTCGTTTCTTTCGGGTTCATACGCAAAACCTGGGGAGTCTGGCCTGCCATCTTTGGGCTGCTGGCCTGGACGTATGGACTGCATCAAACCCTGGAGGGCGGGAACTTAACCGAGGAATATCCCCTGCCGCTGCACTTCCTGGCGCTGGCGCTGTTCCCTGCACTGGTTCGAAGAGAGCATAAGAAATGGCTCGATTATGGGATGGGGCTGCTCTTCGCCCTGTGTTTCCTGTTCCGGCCAAACAACGCGGTGGTGGAAGCTGCCATCCTGCTGACGCTTTTCATCGCCCGCCTGGCAGAGCGGGACTGGCGCAGGCTGTCTGCACAGTTCAGCCGGATCGCACTGGGTGCGGCGCTGCCGTTGGGCATCACGGCCGTCTATTTCCAGGCGCACGGGCTATTACAGGATCTGCTGGAAGCCTCGGTCCTATATAACCTGACTTACGGTGGGACCCCGCTTAACGGGGTTTCCTCTCTCCTGCGTGGGGCACAACTGCTGGGACCGGCAGTGTGGGCAGCGGCAGCAGGGTATGTGGTCGCGGCCTGGAGGCTGTGGCGCGGGGATGCCGATCCCTGGCTGTACGCGCTGCTCTTGATCGGATGGCCCATGGTGATCTTTACAAGCGATCCGGCCCGCCGGAACTACGCCCATTATTATATGAACTGGCTGCCCTTCACCGGGCTGCTCGCCGGGTTGGCCCTGGAGTCTGTGCAAAGGCTGGTGGCTCCCCGGTTAAAAGAATCCCCCGGTATGCAGTTGGCAGGCCTGACCGCGGCAATCGTCCTGGCGCTGACCTTTTTCGTCTCCCACGGAATGGTACAGGATTTTCAAAAGGTTCTGAAGCGTGTGCGTGAAGAGGGGCTGGCGGGCAGCGAGGCACGCTCTCCGCTTTCCATCCATATTAATGAACGCACACAGCCCGGCGACAAAGTATTGTTCTGGGGCGGGTACCCGAACGAGAATTATATGTCCCGGCGCGAGTCGCCGGTGGCGGAGGTCGTCTACCCGC
>CAYMQX010000031.1:0-14250 GCA_964392495.1 uncultured Anaerolineaceae bacterium | reverse complement strand
GCGAGATTTGTTGCTGTATAGCGGTGGTTGCGCCGTTTGGCTTGAAGTTGGCTATGTACGTGCGTACCGCCTCGTTAACGCCAATCGTCGCCAGTGCAAAATATGCGCCCCGAAGGCGCAATATTCCTACGCCCAACAAGTAAGCTAGTGCGGCCGCCGCCAGCCCTCCACCTAGAAGGGCCAATGGCAGGGAGAAGCCGGCGCTATCAATCAGATACATGCCAACATAGCCGCCCAAGCCGTAGAAGACCACATGGCCGAAGGAGACCTAGCCTGTATAGCCCATAACGCTGTTCAAGCGGGCAGCCAGCACACGAGCGAGCAGAGTGCTAAAACCCACCTCTCGCGCGGCGGCATTCTGGATCAGGATGGGCCAAAAGCCCAGGATCATGATGATTGCCAGCGCGATCCACAGGCCGGGATTGAGCCAGTTCTTCATTTCCGACCTCCAAGGAGCCCGCTCGGCTTGACCATCAGGATGATCAGGAACAGCAGGAACTCGATTACCGGCACCCAGGTGTTTGGCATTGCCAGCGGAAGCAGTCCTTCGAGCAGTCCCAGGATCAGGCCTCCCAAGAGCGCGCCCAGCGGATTGCCCAAGCCGCCAAGTACCCCAATCACAAAGCTCTTTTGCTGGTAGATTTCGCCCGAGAGGATGGTGAACGAAAAGAAGGTGGCAATAAGCCCTCCTGCAATTGCGGCCAGCATAGTGCCGATGCCGAATGTCAGTGCCAGCATTCTGGAGGAGGGGATACCCATCAGTTCGGCAGCTGCCCGATTGTTTGCGACCGCCCGGATGTTCTTGCCGAGTCGCGTACGATAGAGGAAGAAATAGAGTGCACCTGTCACTGCCAGGGTCAGCCCCGCAGCGATCAGCCGCGTCCCCAAAAGTGTTGCTGGACCGATTTTAAGGCTTCCCACCGAGTAGCCAATATCTCGTGGAGTGGTGGTGAAGGCTGCTGTGCCCAACCCAATGACGATCATGTTGACAGAAAAGGTACTCAAAAGAGTGGAAAGATAGGGAGCATTGATGACACGGGCAATCGCGATCTGGTAAATAACGACTCCCAACACCAATCCAGAGATTGCCACGAGAGCAAGGGCCATATACGGGTTGAGCCCCAGGGCTGAAAAGAAGAGATACACACCGAACATACCCAGAGCGAGGACCGCGCCGTGAGCGAGGTTTATGACTCTCATCACCCCCCAGATTAAGTTCAACCCCATGGCAGCGATCCCGTAAACCACGCCGATCAGCAGGCCGTCGATAAAAGACGTGACCAGTGTGCCAGCGTTCATACAGATCTCCTGTCGAGCAGCGGATCAGCCTGCGCCGGCATCCACCGGCGCAGGGCTGTGATTGGATCAGACCGTTACTTGATCGGGAAAACCGGGTCAGCGGTCTTACCGGCGGTGGGCCAAACCACCTGCTTAACCAGGGCGCCGGACGCATCCTTCTGCCATTGGATGTAGACCATCTCATGGCCGATCTGCAATCCATGGCTCTCGGCGGAGGTATCGAACTTGATATGTCCAAAGAAGGTTGTCATATCGATGCTGTCCAGGGCGGCTTTGACTGCATCGGTGTCGAGCGAGCCGGATGTCTCAATTGCCTTCTGGAGGATAAGACCGGTCACGTAGCCACCGGCTGCATGGTAAGAGGGTTCCTCGCCATAAGCGGCCTTATAGGCGGCGACGAAATCCGCTCCGGCTGGACCGAAGTCCGGGGTAAAGGCGGCCAGAGGCTCCCATTGGCTGGGGCCAATAATACCGAATGCGGCATCGCCGATCTCTGCGAAAGTCGGCTCCGGCGGAGCAACCAGAAGGCTGATGAACTTTGTGCTCAGGCCTTTGTCAAATATGGCCTTGGCGAACTGCTGCCCATCAGCAAAATGTCCACCGCCCATGATTGCATCCACGTCGGATGGAATTTTGTTAATAATTGGGGCGAAATCTGTGGTGCCGGTATCGTAACCTTCATTGATGGAGATGGTGTAACCCTTCGTTTGTGCATAGGCTTCCAGGGCGGCGGCAACGTCCGTGGAAAATTTGTCATTTTCATGGACGATGGCGATCTCCCTGGCGTTGGCGTCCAGACTGGCAAGCAAGTCGAGGGCGCCGGTTAAGTAATGGCTGGCAGGCGTATAGGCCTGGTAGACCAGGGTGTAGCCCTTCTTGTAGGTGCCATCCGAGGCTGCGCCGGTCGTGACCATGATCTTGCCATATTGCTCAGCCACCACGGCAGAGGCATCTGCCAGGCCAGATGAATAGGGGCTGACCAGAAAATCGGCATTGTCCTCGGTCACCAATTTGGTATAGAGTTCCTGGACGCGATCCTTCTTGGATTCGTCGTCGTAGAACTTGGATTCAAACTTCACCATGGTCCCATCAGCAAGCTTGAGACCACCCGCGCCGTTGACCTGATCCATCCACAATTTGAGGCCATTATTTTGGCGCGTCGATTCGACATTGAGCGAACCGGTGAGTGAGGCTGTAAAGCCGATGGTGGCTGTTTTTTCTACGACCGCGGGAGGCGCGGCAACGGTAGGCTGCTCCTGGGGGGCTTGCGTAGGAGGAGCCTCCGGTGCCTGCGTCGGGGCGGGAGCAGGCGCGCATGAAGACAACAACAGGCTCAGGAGTGCAGCCGTGGTGAACAGGGTCAATACAATGCGCTTCATTCATTCCTCCGTTGGCGAAAGCAGAATAGGCTAGGTACGACTCCGTGTACTTCATCCATTCTATAAGAAAGATGCAAAGATTAACTAAAAAATCGGGGGAGGAAAATAAAAAATATATAAAATTAAAATTTTAATCATTAATAAAAAATTTTTTTTAAAAAAAAAAATTTTTTTAAATTGTTTTTGGGGGGGGGGGGGGGGGGGCGCCAGAGCGTTACACAGCCGGGAGATACTTTATCGGGGTTCGAAGCGATAGCCCACACCGCGCTCAGTAAACAGCAGGCGCGGCTTAAGGGGATCGGCTTCCAGCTTCTGGCGCAGCTTTCCCATATAGACGCGAAGATACTCGGTCTCATTGCCGTATTCAGGGCCCCATACATGCTGTAGGATCTGACGGTGCGTTAGCACTTTCCCTGTATTGTGCACGAGGTATAGCAGCAGACTAAACTCAATAGGCGTCAGCTCAATTGGGCGGTCGTGAACAGTTACCTGGTGCTTATCGATGTCGACAGCGACATCTCCTCTCAGGACCTTCTGTCCAGAGGCGGCCGGTTCGCCGGCCCATTGCGAGCGGCGCAGGACAGCCTTGATACGACCGAGCAGTTCGCCGACACCGAAGGGCTTGGTGAGGTAGTCATCCGCGCCCAGGTCGAATGCGCGCACCTTATCTGCCTCCTCGTCCATGGCAGTAAGGATGATGATAGGGGTCCATGATTGGGCGCGGATACGCCGTGTGGTCTCCAAACCATCCAGGTGAGGCATCATCACGTCCATAATGACCAGATCAACCTGTTGGGTAGAGAAGAGCGCCAGGGCTTCCAGACCATTGGAGGCTGTCATTACCCCATAGCCACGAACTTCCAGATTCCTGCGGACGAAATCACACAGGGATTTCTCGTCGTCGACGACCAGCACGGTGGTGGTGTTCATCTCATCCTCTATTGCCCGGCGGGGAGATCGCCATTATGAAGAGGAATCGAGAAAGCAATGCAAGCGCCATAGGCCTTGGGTTCAACCCAGATCTCACCCCCATGAGCGCGCACAAGCCCACGGCAGATCGCCAATCCAAGCCCGGCGCCGCTGGTGATACGCGCCAGGCCCTCGTCGATACGATAAAATCGCTCGAAGACGCGGCGGCTTTCTTCCGCGGGTATCCCGGGCCCGTCATCCTCAATGCGGAAGATGAATGAATCATGCTCTATCTGGACGGTCACCAGGATTCGGACTTCGGCGCCTCCGTATTTGAGAGAGTTTTCCAATAGATTGCGCAGGATAGTGCCTATCCGGTCGGGATCGGCAAAAAAAGGCGGAAGTTCCGGAGCAAGCTGTACGTCTGGCTGCCCTGGGCGGAGCCTCGCTTGTTGTGCCGCGTTGTCAATCAGCACTTCGATCTGGCATTTCTGGAAGGCGAGTCTTAGGTTTCCAGCCTCGATTCGCGAGAGGTCGAGCAGGTTGTTGACGAGGTTGGATAGGCGGTCAGATTCTGCGGAAATGATCGAGATGAACTCGCGCTGGGCGCCGGGATCCCATTGGACATCATCGGCCAGCAGAGTCGAGGCATACCCCTTGATGGCTGCAAGGGGCGTCCGCAGCTCATGAGAGACTGTGGAGATCAGGCTGGATTTCATGCGGTCCAATTCGTAATCGGCGGTGATGTCATGTATGAAGAGTCCGCGGCCTATGGACGCACCGCGCGAATCGTTCACACTAAAGCTTTCAAAGCGAAGGTAGAGGGTGCGATTGCGGTCCTGGATGGGAATCTCTACACGTCCGCCCTCCGCCTGCATTATGGCTTCTTGAAAGCCAAGAAGCTCATTTTGGGCGATATCGGATCTGGCAAAAATCCGGTCCAGTACCTTTTCCGCGGATATCCCGATCAACTCCTGGTGAGAAATCCCGGCGAGTTCCGCCACGCGCCGGTTGGCATAGATTACAGCCCCATCAGGCTGGCTAAGGATCAGGCCATCAGAGAGCGAATGGATGAGCGCTTCCAGGCGGCGTGTCTGTTCCTGCAAACGGGTATCACTCCGCTCAAATAGGGTGGCGTTCTCAATGGCCATGGCGGCCTGATTGGCGAAACTAACAAGCAGTTTGATCTCCAGGTCATTATAAATGTGGGGATCGGAGCGATAGAGCACGAGGGCGGCGGGTGGGGTGTGCTTGGTATTGAGGGGTACAGCCAGAACCGAACGAAACCCTTCCGCGCGGGCGCGAGGGCGGCGTGGTAGATAGGATGGATCAGTCTCGGTGTCGGACACCTGTATTGGCTCGCGGGCATTCAAAGCCCGCACCGCGACCGAGGATGGCTCATAGGGTTGTATCTCAAGTTGTTCGGCGAAGCTTACGGAGAGCCCGTGGCTGGCGCGGATTCTAAACAGACCAGTCGTGGGATCACTGGCAATAATTGCCATCCGATTCACCTCCAGCAGTCTTTGGACCTGCTCAAGGATGCGATCCAGCACGGTCTTCAAGTCAAGGGTGGAGACAACAGCTTTGCTGGTTTCCAACAGGATGGCCTGTTCTTGCATGCGATCCCGGATGGCGCGTTCCATACGAAAAATACTGGCTACAAGATGCCCGATTTGGTCAGGACGTTTTTGGATTTTTTCAAGGTCACGGCGTTCAGCATCCTGGATCTGTTGGTTTTGGCCGATCGTTTCGCTTATTGGCGCGAGTCTTTCGATCGGCCGTATAACGCGTCGATTAAGCGTCACCCAGAATACCAGACCGATCAGGAGAAAGGTGACCGCCACGATCAGGGAAATTCGCTTGAGGGTGATCTGTGTGGCAAAAGCGGCCGCGGAGGGGCGGCTCACCATGACGCTCCAGCCGGTCGAACCAATTGGAGCATAGGCAAATAGCCTGGATTCTCCTTGAGTTCCCTGGATGATGGCAGCACCAGGTCGATCCCCCAGGATCAGGTCACTGGTTTTGGGGATGAATTCATCGACAGGATGCAGCAATAGAGAACCATCGGGAAAGGCAATGATCCGGCCTTGCGAATCCGCGATGGCCAACTGCAGGCCCTCCTCGCGAGGATGGTTGGCGAGGATTGTGGAGAGTGTTTTGCTCAGGCTTTCCAGCCGGATATTGACGCCCACCAGTCCCAGAAACTCCCCCGAGTCGCTCCATAGCGGCATGACGGCTGTAGCTACGGCCTGGTTGGTTGTTGGAGAAATCCGTCCTTCTGAGATAAGCGGTTGATCGGTTTTTAATGCCTGTTGAAAGTAGGAGCGAAAAGAGAAGTCGGTTCCAACTGTACTCCCCGGCCCTACCGGATCGTGATACAGCATAAACCCCTTCGCGTCAAGCCGGTAAACGAGGTTGACCTCGGGACGCGTATCCAGAACAATATCGAAAAGTTTTCCCATGCCATCCTTATCACTGGTGAGGACGGCGGGATAGCCCGCCAGGCCGCGGACCGTTCCCATTGCGTTCTGGATCGTAAGATCGGTTTCCTGTGCGATGGCTCCGGCGAGGGAGAGATCGTTGGCCTCCACATCCGCACGAATGCGCTGGCCGACGATCTGGTCAAACACAAGAAGTGAAGCCAGAAAGGGGACGATCAGCAGCAGGTATAGCGCGAAGAGTTGGAGGCCCAGATCGCGCGGGATCGAGCGCAGCCGTTCAAGCATGGGTCAGAGAAAGAGATCTAAATTAGTCGGCATCTCGCTCATTTTATCCAAAAAATGTCTCGTGCAGGTAGCCGGCTCTGACACTTTCATTCATACACCGCATCGGTGAATTTTTTATGCTAGGTCTCAGGCGGCGAATCCCTTGATGATTCTTGCCACATGTCTGGCATGCTTGAGATACAGATCTACGCGGATGTTCTCGTTGGGAGCGTGTGTCCGGGCATCAGGATAACCCATGCCTCCGGTGGCTACCGGAAGCCCAAGGTCATGAACGAAGGGGTGGCTTGGCCCCGATCCGCCGGTAATCGGGACGAGAGTCATGGGGACTCCATAGACTTCCCGGGCGGTCTCTGTGACAAGATGGATAAACGGTTCGTCCGGATCAGTACGGGCAGGGGCATCGCCCCCCAGGTCAGTAATGCGGATATCTGAGAAGCCTTGAGCGTCGAGGTGACTGCGGAGTTTTCTGAGGATATCCACCGGATCCTGGTCCGGGACGAGCCGGAAATCCACTTTTGCAGAGGCACGCGCTGGCAGAACTGTCTTGGAACCGGAACCCTGATATCCGCTGGTAAGGCCGCAGATGGTACAGGTAGGAGAAAAGACCTTTTCGATCTCGAGCTCCACGCCTCCAGCCAGACCCTTGAGGAAATATGGCACCCCATACCGTGCCTTATACTCCTCGGCTGAGTCAGGAAGCGCTTCCATCAGCTCGCGGTCACGTTCAGACGGGGCTTGGACATTGTCGTAAAAACCGGGGATCAGGATGCGCTCATCCGATCCCTTTAGCGAATTCAGGGCCCAGACTAATCGCCAGGCGGCGTTGGGGAAGATGCTCCCCCCCAGTCCGGAATGAACATCGGTGGAGAGCAGGTCGACCGATAATTCGACGTAGCAGATACCACGCAGTCCAAGATATTGCATGGGAGTATCGTTATGGTCCACCCCGCCAAATTCCCAGAGACAGGCATCCGCGGCCAGAAGCTCTTTATGTGTCCTTACGAACTCTACAAGATGAAGACTTGCCGTTTCTTCCTCGCCTTCTATGATGAATTTGATTGTGCATGGTAATTCTCCCTGGTTGGCCAAAACAGCATCGATGGCCGCAAGCCGGGATGTGATGTGGCCTTTGTCGTCACTGACTCCACGGCCAAACATCTTCCCATTGCGGCGGCTTGGCTGGAAGGCCGGGGTCTCCCATAACTCCAATGGTTCGGGCGGCTGAACATCATAGTGATTATAAATAAGGAGGGTTTTGGCGCTCTGTCCCTTTCGTTCTGCAGTGACAACGGGAGAGCCACCCGTTTGGTGGATCTGGACGCCAAAGCCCCGCTTCTTCAGCATCTCCGCGACCAATGCTGCGCATTCGTTCAAGCCCATATTCTGTGCCGATATGCTGGGTTGAGCCACGAGGCGAGCCAACTCATCCAGGCTTTCATCGAGATGCGCCTTCAGGTATGCATCCAAGCTAAAAGAATCAGTCATATGCGCTCCTATTTAATGATTTCCAATATCCAGTTTAAGGAATAGGCGCCTGCAAAGGCAAAGGCGGTCATCTTGATACACTGGCCAATCCAGCAGAAGAACAGGAAGCGAGCCAGCCCCATTTTGCTTACGCCAGCGGCCAGGCCAGCCAGGTCGAAAAAAGGATTTGGAACGGCGGAAAGGATCAGGATAGCCCAGCCGCCATATTTATTCACCCAGGGGAGGATGCGGTTATAGACCTCAGTGCGCTCCACCATGGCCTGTCCTCCGAACCCCGCCAGAAACCCGGAAAGTTCACCCAGAGCTCCCCCTGTCCCGGCTGCGAGGCCGACAAGGAGCGGGTTGAAGAGATGCCCCATGGCAAAAACCACAGCCACGCCAGGTGCTGGAAGGAACACCGTTGCGTTGGCAAGCAGGGCGATCAGGAAGATCCCCGGGTAACCCCATGCGGCAAATTCCTGCACACGTCCGCGGATACTAAAGATGAATACACTGACCCCGACAACAATCAGGATCGCCAGGGCTCGCAGGAGGGCGACAGCCCAGACAGGCAGACTGGAACCTGAGGGTGTCTGGGGCGGAGATGACGATCTAGTTTTCTTCGATATCGACACGGAGGATCTTGACACCAGAGTATTCGGGCCGCATGGGATCGCGCGGCGGTATGGACTTCAAAACATCCATCCCCTCGATCACCTGCCCAAAGATGCTGTGTTTGCCATCCAGCCAGGGAGTAGGGACGTACGTGATGAAAAACTGGGATCCGTTGGTCCCCGGCCCGGCGTTTGCCATGGAGAGAATCCCCGGCTTGTCATGCTTAAGAGATGCATGAAATTCATCTTTAAAGTGGTAGCCGGGACCGCCCGAGCCTTTGCCTGTAGGATCGCCCCCCTGGGCCATAAAATCGGCGATCACACGATGGAAGATGATGCCGTCGTAATAGCCTTCGCGCGCCAGGAATACAAAATTATTGACGGTAATCGGAGCTTTTTCTGCGAAGAGCTCGATCACCATGGTGCCCTTATCTGTCTCCATACGGGCAAGGTATTTCTTTTTTGGATCGATCTGCATGGCTGGCGGGGTATTCCACTGTTTTGCCATCTAAGTATCTCCTGTTTCTATGCCTTCAGAAGGGTATTTATCCTTGCCACCACCATGTCGAGTGCTGCCTTGTTGAAACCACCCTCAGGGATAATGACATCCGCATAACGCTTGGAGGGTTCGACAAATTCAAGATGCATGGGGCGTACTGTAGCCATATAACGCCTGATCACGGATTCGGCAGATCTGCCGCGCTCGCTGATATCGCGCTGCATGCGGCGAATCAGGCGCAGGTCGGGGTCGGTGTCTACGAAGATCTTTATGTCAAACAGTTTTCGCAACTCAGGCTCGGCGAAGATCAGGATGCCTTCCACGATGATCACACTGCGCGGCTGGACCGTAAAGGTATCGGGAGTGCGAGTGTCATGGGCGAAATCATAAATTGGGACCTGGACAGCCCGACCTGCACGCAATTCGCGAACGTGTGTAATGAGCAGGTCGGTCTCGAGTGAATCGGGATGGTCGAAATTGACCTCGGTACGCTGGGTTGGAGGGAGGCCGCTTAGGTCTTTGTAATAGAAATCATGCTGGAGGAAGGCGATATGGTCGGCTCCAACCCGGTCAAGGATCTGTTGAACCACAGTGGTTTTTCCCGATCCTGATCCTCCGGCAATTCCAATTACAACCGGCGCGACATGTGCCATGCGCAGGATTATACCTGCTAAAAAGGGCTACTGATGGAAGCAAAGCGCCGGGCTTACATCCCTGCCATATAGGCGAGACCGATGGTTCCAGGGCCGGCGTGGGTTCCGACCGCGGGGCTGACTGCGGTCAAAATGCTTTCAACGGGGTTCATCCGTGAAGAGGCAGCCTCGAGCAAATTTGAGGCCTCGGCCTCAGCATTGGCATGCAGGGTGGCCAGTCGCACGGGGGACTTTCCACGAGTTTGTTCACCCACCAACTCCACGATCCGTTCAAGGGCTTTTCCACGAGTGCGGATCCGCTCTATAGGCTCGACGCGGCCATCCCTAAGTTGCAGGAGCGGTTTCATGTTTAGAGCCGTTCCGATGAAGCGTTGGGCGCCTCCGATACGACCGCCGCGGTGCAGGAATTCCAGGGTATCGACGGCAAAGAAGACACCTGTGTGGTCACGAGCCTTTTCGGCAATCGAAACTACATCTGCAAGACCGGCCCCATCCCGGGCGGCACGTGCCGCAGCCAGGACCTGAAAACCCAGTGCCATGGCTGTAGAGCTGCTGTCGATCAAGGTAACTTTTTCTGCCGCAGTTCCCAGGGCTTCCCGACCATGGACGGCAGATTGCATGGTGCCGGAGAGCTTGGCGGAGATGAATATACCTACTACATCAAAACCCTGGCTTGCCAATCCTTGGAAGGCTTTTTGCATATTCGGTACCGAGACTTGCGACGTGGAAGGCATAATCTTTGCCTTTGCAAGTCGTGCGTAAAACTGATCTGGAAGGATGTCAACCCCATCCTCGAAGGTTTCCTCCCCCCAGATCAATACCTGGGGGACAATATGAATATTAAGCTCATGACAAAAATGATCTGGAATATAAGATGTGCTGTCAGTGACAAAAGCGATCTTTGACATGGTTCCTCCCGAGGCTGAATATTGCCCATATTAACACCAATTTTCCAGAAACGTTGCAAGAACAGGCTTTCTAATGCTCATGGTATAATATTTCACGTAAGTCCGTCTTGAAGATTTTCATCGAGGAGCCAAAATTGGCCTTCAACCCCCTAAACTGGCTGTTAGGCCTGTTTTCGCTGGATATCGCCATCGACCTGGGAACGGCAAACACACTTGTCCATGTACGTGGGAAGGGGATTGTAATCAACGAACCTTCCTGGGTTACAATTGACAAGCGGCTGCGCCAGCCCCTGGCAATCGGGTTGGAGGCTAAAGAGATGGTGGGACGCACAGCTGCGAATGTGGCGGTCGTCCGGCCGATCCGGGATGGCGTGATCTCAGAATTCGATGTTACCCGGGTAATGTTGGAATATTTCATCGGAAAGGTGCATGAACAAAGCGTAGTGCCGCTTCCCCGACCGCGGGTGGTGGTGGGCATCCCGACCGGAGTGACCGAAGTTGAAAAGCGAGCCGTGTACGACGCAGTGATGGCTTCGGGAGCCCGTCAGGCGTTTCTGATCGAAGAGCCGATCGCAGCCGCGTTGGGGGCGGGACTTCCCATTGGGGATGTGAAGGGTTCCATGGTGGTGGATATCGGAGGCGGGACCACAGAGGTCGCGGTGATGTCAATGAGCGGTGTGGTGCTTTCTCGTTCCTTGCGCGTAGCCGGGGATGAGATGGATCAGGACATTATCCAATATCTTCGAAACAAGTATAATCTGCTGGTCGGTGAGGGCAATGCTGAACAGGTAAAATGGCGCATTGGTTCGGCCTACTCGCTTCAACCTGAGAAAACCATGCAGGTGCGCGGCCGCAATCTCGTGACCGGGCTGCCCGAATCGGTAGAGGTATCCTCCATCGAAATCAGGGAAGCATTGGCGGGATCCGTTCAAGTGATCCTGGATACAGTACGGGATGCCTTGGATGAGGTGCCTCCCGAGATCGTGGCCGATCTGATGGATATCGGTATCTGCCTTGCGGGAGGCGGAGCGCTGCTCCAGGGGCTTGCCGAAAGGCTTACAGATGAACTAAAATTGCGTGTTTGGGTAGCCGAAGATCCCCTAACTTGTGTGGCACGCGGCGCCGCCATGATATTTGAGGATTTCGATTCATCCAGCCGGCACCTGGTCGGGCTGGAGCGCGGGAGTACGCGTCATACCCGCTAATAATACGGAAGGCCTTCCGGGGCCGCTCCGCCGCAAGAAGGAATGAAAAACCTCTTCTCAAGATCTTTACAGACAACGGTCATTTTCTTGGTGGTAGGGGGAATCCTGGCGCTTGCTCTCGGAGGATTTTTTAGCAGCGCCTCCAACCGCTTCACGGCATCGCTGGTGGGGGTTCAGAGCTGGATAGCAACCCGTGTCCTGGCCCTTCAGGATTTTTTGACCGCACCTCGTGACATTGCCTCGCTGCGCACGCGCAACGCTGAACTGGAAGCCGAAGTTGCACAACTGCAAGCGAGGGTTATTGAATTGCAGCAGCGGGTCAATCAGACCGATATTCTGGCGGCGCTGGTGGATTTTTCGCGCAGCAATCCGGAGAGCACATACAAGGCTGCGGCAGTGATCGGCCGAGATCCAAGCCCCTTCCTGCACTACGTAGTCATCAATCGGGGTTCAAATGATGGTATACGGCGGGGAATGGCAGTCGTTACCAACCAGGGCTTGATAGGTCGCGTAGACGCAGCAATCGCGGACGCGGCGCGGGTGCAGCTGATTACTGACCCATCTTCGAGCATCAATGTCCGGCTTAAGAACGCGAATACCGAGGCGGTCCTAAGTGGTTCGGTGACCGGAGATGTTACTCTGGATATGATCTCGCAGGATGTTTCGGTCAAAGCCGGTGACCTAATCCTGACATCCGGTCTGGGTGGCGGATTCCCACCGGACTTGATCATCGGCCAGGTGCTTTCCACCAGACGCGTGGATGTGGAACTATTTCAGCAGGCGACAGTGCAACCAGCGGTGGATTTCTCCCGCCTCGAGATCGTACTTGTCATTACCAACTTCCGGCCGGTGGATATTGCACCGCTGGTCCCCACTACTTCTCCCTGACCTCGGATGCGGAATCTGATAGCACTTCCATTGCTTGGATTGACAGTGATGATCCAGTCATCAGTGATGAGTCATATCACGCTGCTTTCCGGTTTTGCCGACCTTCCTCTGGTTATGCTGGCGGCATGGTCGATCCAACCCCAGGTCGATTCAGGCTGGCAATGGGCTTTCCTGATCGGCTTACTTGTAGGGTTTGTTTCCCGGGTCCCGTGGCCAGCTGTGGGATTGGGATATTTCTCGGTGGTGATGACGGCCTTATTACTGCGCAGACGAGTCTGGCAAGCGCCCCTGGTGGCAATGCTTACAGTCACGGTCATTGGCACCCTTGCTTCGCATTTACTGGCTTATGCGGCGCTTGGTATTAGAGATAATTTTCTGCCGGCTGTCGAAGTGGCTGGTCTTGTGACACTTCCGAGCCTGCTGCTGAACCTGCTTTTTGCAATTCCGGTCTATGCCCTAATGCGTGATCTGGCACGCTGGGTATATCCGGGTGAGGAGATTCCATGAGCTCGACCTCTGTTCCGCGCAGCTCGAAATTTGAGGCATGGCGGCTTATTGTTGTATATGCGGTTGTATTCCTGGTGCTGACAATTTTATTGGGTCGGCTGGTGGTTCTGCAAGTGGTAGGTGGGGCAGACTGGCAAGCCCAGGCAGTGGAAAACTATACCAAATCCATCAGTATTCCGGCTGCGCGCGGCATCCTTTACGATCGGAACCGATCGATCCTGGCACGAAATGTGGCCTCCTATGATGTTGTGATCACTCCTGCGGATCTGCCGGATGATGAAGCCGACATCCAACGAATCTACCGCGAGGTCTCAGACATCACAGGAGTGCCAGTGGGAGGGCCGGTTTCAGAAGATTCTCTGGCACAGGCCAAGCTCTTCTCTGCCTGCGTAGAGGGTCCGAGTATCTCCGACATGGTTGCTTTGGGAGATTCGCTGGCCCCCTACAGTGCTGTGAAAGTCAAATGTAATGTAAGCGAAGATGTAGCCCGGCTTGTGCGCGAGCGCCAGATGGATCTACCAGGGGTTTCGGTAGAGATCGAACCGGTGAGGGAATACCCTACGGGTTCTCTTACTGCAGCCATCGTTGGTTTTCTGGGCCCGATTCCGGCGGCACGTGAGGCGGAATTCCGGGCACGGAAGTTCGAGCCAAACCGTGACAAGGTGGGTTATTCAGGCGTGGAGGCATCGCTCCAGGATATTTTGGCAGGCCAGAATGGTGAAAGAATCGTCCAAGTGGATGTGGCCGGAAAGGAACTACGCAATCTGGAACCTCCTCAGGCACCTATACCTGGAGATAATATCACTCTGACGATCGATACCCGCCTGCAGGCTGTGGCGGAAGCCTCGCTCATGCAGGCGGTTAATTACTGGAATACCTGGTTTGGAAAGATACGCATCTCAAGTGGTGTGGTCATCGCCATGAATCCCAAGACCGGCGAGATCCTTGCAATGGTCTCCTTCCCAAGCTATGAGAACAATCGTCTGGCGAAAATCATCCCCGCCTATTATTATAAGCAACTGAGCGAAGATCCGAGGCATCCTTTATTGAATAATGCCATTTCGGCGGAATACCCGCCCGGCTCGGTGTTTAAGCTATCAACGGCCACCGGTGCCTTTAACGAGGGCGTTGTGGACCTCAACAAGATCATCTTTGCCCCCGGCCAACTGGAGCTATGCGAAAAATTCCTGCAGAGTGAC
>CAYMQX010000030.1:11141-14251 GCA_964392495.1 uncultured Anaerolineaceae bacterium | reverse complement strand
GGACCTTCGCGCGCCCACCTCCCCCCTTTTGATGTAATATATACCCATGCCTGCCCTGATCCTCAAACCCGGCCGCGAGAAAGCCCTTCTCCGCCGCCATCCCTGGATATTTTCCGGTGCCGCCCTTCGCACCGATGGTGAGCCATCCCCCGGCGATACCGTGGACATCCTCTCCTCTACAGGACAATTCCTGGCCCGTGCCGCCTTTTCCCCCGCATCCCAGATCCGCGCGCGCGTCTGGACCTTTGACCCTGCCGAACAGGTGGATCCCGAATTCTTCCGCCGCCGCATCCAAACCTCTCTTCAGGTCCGTGAATCCCTGGGCCTGAAAAATGAATCGGATGCTTTCCGGCTCATCCATGCCGAATCGGATGGCCTCCCCGGCCTGATCGTGGACCGCTATGGCGAGGTCCTCGTCCTTCAATCCCTGACCGCCGGTACCGAAGCCTGGAAAGAGGTCCTTGCCGACCTCCTGCTGGATGCCACCGGACTCTCCGCGATCTATGAGCGCTCCGATGCAGAGGTGCGCCTTCTGGAGGGCCTGCAGCCGGTCTCCGGGCCTCTGCGCGGTGATTTTCCCCTCACCGCCTTCTCCATCCAGGAGAACGGTCTGCGCTTCACGGTGGATTTACAGCGCGGGCATAAGACCGGGTTCTACCTCGACCAGCGCGCCAACCGCCTGCGCCTCCGCCAACTGGCGCATGGACGCGACGTGTTGGATTGCTTCAGCTACACCGGCGGTTTCAGCCTTAACGCCCTCCACGGAGGCGCAAAGTCCGTGCTATCCGTGGATGCCTCCTCCGATGCCCTGGAGTTATGCCGCGCCAACCTGCGCCTCAATGATCTCCCCGCCGAACGTCATGCCGTGCTGGAGGGCGATGTCTTTCATCTCCTGCGCCGCTTCCGCGACGAGGCCCGCCTGTTCGATATGGTCATCCTGGACCCCCCCAAGTTTGCCCCCACCGCCGCCCAGGCCGAAAAAGCCGCCCGCGCCTACAAGGATATCAATCTGCTGGCCTTCAAGCTGCTGCGTCCCGGCGGCCTGCTGGCCTCCTTCTCCTGTTCCGGTGGTGTGGACGCCGCCCTTTTCCAGAAGATCCTCGCCGCCGCGGCCCTGGATGCCGGTGTCGAGGCCCAGATCATCGGACATTTCGCACAGGCCGATGACCACCCCGTCTCACTCAGCTTTCCGGAGGGCGCCTATCTGAAAGGCCTGCTCTGTCTTAAGCTCAGGTAAGGTTCCCCGCCCCGTTCTTCCATTCCTTCGCGGCTCGCATGGCTTCCCTCCTCAGCCGCACCGGTGTGATCGCCGCCGCATCCACCTTTTCCGCCCCGGTCATCTGTGCGAAGCGCATTAACCCGCGGCCCAGTGCCCCTGCGAACTCTCCATCCCGGGGGGCGTCCTCTTCCAACCAGAAACCCAATATCTGCAGTGTTCCGCTGGATTTGTCCAACCGCGGGTCCAACCGCGCCACCAGGTCGTCCCCATACAGGATCGGCAGCGTGTAATATCCCCAGCGCCTTTGCTCGACGGGCTTGTACACCTCCCAGACATAATCGAACCCGAACAACTGCTTTGCCCGCCCCCGCGCGCTCGCAGGCTCCAGCGGCGCCAGCAGCGTGACCTCCTCCTCCGTCGTGGCCTCTGCCGGCTTCCATGCTCTTGGAACACCCCCTCCCTCCAGCCTCTCCAGCAGCGGCAGGTTGTCGCTCAGGGTGACCCACGGCTCACGTTCCCCCTCGATTCTCACCTGTGACGCCTCTCCCGCCTCCACCATCCCGGCCAGCTTTGCGGCGGCCTCCTCCCGGCTGACGTTTCGCCAGATACCCTCTTCCCACGCGGCCCGGAAGCGTGACGGGCGCAGGATCCCCGCCCCGTGCAGCGCCCGCTGTGCAAAAAACGCTTCTGCCTCCGCTTCCGGCACTTCATAGTCCCATTCTTCAGGGACGATCCGGCTCCGCAGGTCATAATTGCGGTCAAAGCCCGTCCGGTGCGAGATCATCACCTGGCCCGTCAGCCACAGATAATACAGCGCGATGGAGCTCTCTTTGCGGCCCCGGTAGCTCCACTCCTCCAGTGCCTTCCCCTTAAAATCGCGGTTCCCCAACGGACCGCGTTCGCGCAGCGCCTCCAGCACCTCCTCCAGGATGGCTTTCTTCTCCCCCTCAAAGCGATGGCTCCAGCGTCCGGTGGTCCCCCGGCGTCGCATGTGCAGCTTCCAGTATGGCAGTTCCGGGATCGGATACAGATGCAGCGCCCCTCCGTAATCGAAAAACTCGCGTTTTTCGTAGGCCAGCTTGTGGAGGTACTCCTGCCGGTAGCCGAGCACGCGTCCGTACATGCTGATGTGCTGGCTGCGCGCCGCGATATTGAGCGGGTCGAGCTGCAGCGCCCCCATTTCGCGGATCGCCGCGCCGGTCCCTCTCAGTCCCTTGAACCGCCGGCCCGGCCAAAGTCCCTGGCTCCCAAGGATGAATCGCCTGTGTGTCAGTCTGGAGATCGAGATCATCGGCGGGTTCCTTATTTAAAAAAAGACCGAAGACTGGCGGTCCTCGGTCAGGCGGGATAGGTACAGCGGTCTACTTCTCTTCACCCAGCAGCGAGATCGAGCGCAGCAGCCCGAAGATCATCACTCCCAGCTTCATCCCCTCGCCCGTCGTGATATGCATCCCCTCGTCGCCCTCCCTGCCTTCCGCGCGCCGCACCAGCATCATTGCGCCGACCAGCCCGGTGATCGCTCCGATGACCGCGCCTGCCAGCAGGATCTTGTTTTTATTTTCCATGGATCATTTTCTCCCGATCAAGGCTTTCAGCGTGGTCCCGATTTCATCCACAGCGAACACGGGTTTGACGATCGCATCCAGTGCCCGCCGGGCCATCCCCTCCAGTCGGTAGGCCAGGTCTTGCGCCTTTCCCGTATAACCCGGCAGGACCTTCAGCAGGCGGTCCATCGCGTACACCAGTCCTGCCAGCAGGGCCGTGAACACCAGGGCAGCGAACATCAGCGGCAGCAGGATCCAGATTGCCGAGATCGTCCGCCGCGGCGGCGCGGCCCCGGCGGGGGGGGGGGGGGGGGGGGGCGGGGGGGGGCGGGGCGGGGGGGGGGGGG
>CAYMQX010000030.1:0-11131 GCA_964392495.1 uncultured Anaerolineaceae bacterium | reverse complement strand
ACATCCCCGCCCCCCCGGAACGTCGCAAAGATCAGCCCGAGGCCCCCCGCCGTGATCAGCGCCGCCGCCAGGATCACCGGCAGCAGCACCTGCGTCACGTTCTGCCTTCGGTGCCTGAGATAGGATTCATGTTCGGGATGAGGCAGTGGGACCTTCATGACTTTTATTTTAGCATATCCTCCCGCTCTGCCTGTCCCCGGGTTCGATCGGATGCACCAAAAAGCCATAAAGTCGTGATGCTCTCGCAGGCTGCCATCACGCCCCCTCCCCTCGAAGGCTGCAATTCTGTTTAACAGGTATATTTCTTACAACATATGAGCGTTCCCCCTCGATCGGTCTTGCCCCATTAAAGGGTACCCATCCCGAGGGCTAAATCCCTCGGGATGGGCTGGACCCTGTACCCTGATACCTTAGCGGCGATTCCGGAGGAAAGTCGGAATATCCAGATCGTCGCTGTTGATAAGCGGAGCCTGTGAGGGCGTCTTCATCTCGCCGCCGCCGCGGAATTCGTTCTCCACGTTCAGCGACTCGCTCGGGCGGATGAAACTGTTCGGGACCGGAGTCCCGGCACTGTGATAGCCGGTCTTCTCGCTGCGGGAGCTCGCCCGTTCCAGCGCCCGCCGCGGCACGCCCGAGCGCTCAAAACCCGTGGCGATGACCGTCACGCGGATCTCATCCGCCATATCCGGGTCGATCACCGCACCGAAGATCATGTTCACATCCGGGTGCGCCGTCTCACGGATGATCGCCGCCGCCTGGTTGACCTCGAAGAGCGTCAGGTTCGGGCCGCCCGTCACATTGAAGAGCACGCCCCGCGCCCCATCGATCGTAATGTCCAGCAGTTGGCTAGAGATCGCCTGTTCCGCGGCCAGCTTGGCCCGGTCATCGCCCGTGCCATGTCCCACGGCCATCAGCGCCGCCCCTCCCTCCGACATGATCGCCCGGACATCTGCAAAATCCAGGTTGATCAGGCCGGGGATCGTGATCAGTTCGGAAATTCCCGCGATGCCCTGGTGCAGCACCTCGTCCGCCATGCGGAAGGCGCTCTGCAGGCTGGACTTCTTGTCCGCCAGCTGGAGCAGCCGGTCGTTGGGGATCGAGATCAGGGTATGCACGTGCTCGCGCATCTTTCCGATGCCCGATTCAGCCGAGGTCTGGCGCCGCCCGCCCTCGAACGTGAAAGGCCGCGTCACCACACCGATCGTCAGCGCGCCCGATTCCTTCGCCACCTGCGAGACCACAGGGGCCGCACCGGTGCCGGTGCCGCCGCCCATTCCCGCCGTGACGAAGACCATATCCGCGCCCTTCAGCACGTTATACAGCTCGTCCGCCGATTCCTCCGCCGCCTTGCGGCCCACCTCGGGATCGCCTCCGGCCCCCAGTCCCCGGGTCAGCTTGTCACCCAGGCGGACGCGCACGGGTGCTTTGGAGAGGCTCAGCGCCTGGGCATCCGTGTTGGCGGAGATGAACTCCACCCCCTGGATGCCTTCCTCCATCATTCGGTTGACGGCGTTCTGGCCGCCGCCGCCCACGCCAATGACCTTGATGCGGGCAAAGGATTCAACTTGCGGATTGTGTTTGCGGGTCGGGTCCATTTGGTTCCTCCTGGCAGCTACACTGCCAATCTTAAAACAGGTTGCGAAATTTTAAAAGCCTTTTTATGCGACTCTTCGGTACTGGTTTTACAGGTCGATTCATTGGTCATTTTTGAGGCTCCTCCTTTTATGGCAGCAGTCGCTTGAGCCAGTTCTTTAGCACTTCTAAATTCATATTTCTCTCTCCTTTTGTTCTGCGGTCCGGTTTCGGAAGATTCATATCCTGCCCGCTGTTGGCCAGCGCCCAGTGCAGCAGACCCACACTGGTGGAATATGCCGGTGAGTTGAGTTTCTCCACCAGGCCGATCAGGTTCTCGGGCCGCGCCGTCCGCACCGGCATGTTCAGCACCTCATGTGCCACCGTCTGTATGCCCGGCAGCGATGAAGTCCCCCCTGTCAGCACCATCCCCGCCGGCAGCAGCCCATCATAGCCCGAGCGTTTGATCTCTTGCAGGATCAGGTTGAAGATCTCCTCGGTGCGCGCCTCGATGATGTGCGCCAGGTCCTGCCGGTTGATCTGCGTCGGGTGATCCTCCCCGAAGGGCCGGATGCTGAAGTACTCCTCGGCCCCCACCTCCGTCCTCACCGCATGACCCTGCTGCTTCTTGACCTCCTCCGCTTGCGGCATCGGCAGCCGGAGCCCGTGAGCAATATCCTGCGTGATGTGGTTGCCTCCCACCGCCAGCACCATCGTGTGCCACACGTCCCCATCCACATAGATCGCCAGGTCGGTTGTGCCCCCCCCAATATCGCACACCGCCACCCCCATCTCGCGCTCCTGGTCGGTCAGCACCACCTCCGCCGAGGCCAGTGGGTTGAGCACGAACTGGTCGATCTCCACCCCCGCCGACTTTACGCACTGCCGCAGGTTGTCCACCGTCGCAGCCGCGGCCGTGATGATATGCGCCTCCACCTCCAGCCGGTACCCGTGCATTCCCACCGGCATGTGGATGCCCTCCTGCCCGTCCACCGCAAAACCCCGCTGGATCACGTGCACGATCTCACGGTCATGCGGAATGGCTACCGCTCGCGCCTGGTCCAGGACCCGCGTCACATCCCCCCGGTCGATCTGCCCGTTCGGGATGGCAATGGCCCCCCGGCTGTTGACCGAGGAGACGTGTGCCCCCGCCAGGCTCACCAGCGCCGAGGTCAATTCCAGGCCCGAGGTCTGCTCCGCCTTTTCCAGCGACCGGGTGATCGCCTGCGAGGCCGCGCCCAGGTCCACGATGACGCCCTTGCGGATGCCCTCCGAAGGCTCAATGCCCACCCCCAGGATGCGGATGGTCTTGTTATCCTCCACGCGCCCGATCAGCGTGCAGATTTTGGTCGTACCAACGTCGATGCCTGCCAGTATTTCTTCCATTACTTTTCCATCCGGTAGTACGGAGCGTCCGCGTGGACTACACTGATAAAGACCGGCGTAATGCCGCGCTCGTTCAGCGAATCCACCAGCGATTGATAGACCTGCAGCTTCAGCGCCGCGCTCTTGGATTCCGTCCCAAAGAATACCTGCCAGCCGCGGCTGTCGTTCCAGCCAAAGCCGTTGGTTTCATCATAGCTGAGGCTGCTGCCCTCAGGCAGTTTGGAGGCCAGGATCAGCGCCGTCTGGACCAGGTCCGGCGCCAGGTACGCGGGCGGGCTGAGCGGGTCATCCGCCGGGGCCGGCCCGCCCGGAGGCGTCCCATCTGCCGCCACCGGCACCAGCCCTGCTGCCTCGCCCCGCGGCCGGAAGGCCACCCCGCTCGCATCGATCCAGGTGAAGCCGCTCCCCTGGTTCCACAGGATCACCGGCTGTCGTTCGCTGATCTCCACCATCACCCGGTTCGGCATCCCCACCTCCACCTTCGCCGTTTGGATCTCCGGAAAGCTGACCCTCAGGCGTGTGGCGATCTCTTCGGGCCGCACGAAGAACACGATCTCGCCTCCGATCCCCAGCGCCGAATTGACCTCCACCGCGCTCAACCGTGACAGCCCGCTGATCTGTGCCTCCGTGACCCGGAACGTGGGGGAGGCCAGCAGGAAGTATGCCGCCGCGCCCAGCGCCAGCGTCAGGATCAGCGGGATCAGCCTCGGACCCGCCTGCACCTGCGGGAAGATCGGCAGTTGCAGCCTGCCTTCCCGCCGCATGGCCGTCGCCGAGTTGTACCGCCTCACGTTGCCTTTCCGCTTCGTTTGTGTGTTGGAAGCGCCACCCCGTTCCCGGTAGGTGACGGGCGGCAGCGGTCGATACGCCTGCTCCGCGGCCTGTTTCTGCCGTTGACCTTGCTCCTGGCGCCGTCGTCCTCGCACCGCCTCCGAGCGGGAAATCGTCTTCTTTTCGGTCATTCTGCGCTCCTGAAGGTATGTTGTGTCCGGTCGCGTTCGGCCTTGCGCGCCATCCCCAGCTCGATCAGCCGGTCCACCAGCTGCGGGTACGATACCCCGCTGGCTTCCCACAGCTTCGGATACATGCTGATCCGTGTAAAGCCCGGGATGCTGTTAAGTTCATTCAGGTAAACGCGCTGTGTGTCCCGTTCCACGAAGAAATCCACCCGGGCCATGCCCGAGCAGTCTATGGCCTTGTAGGCCCGCAGGGCCATCGAGCGGATCTGCGCCGTGACCATCTCTGGCAGCTCCGCCGGGATGATCAGCCCCGAGGTCCCATCCATGTACTTCGATTCATAGGAATAGAACTCCCGGCTTGGAATGACCTCGCCCGGCACCGAGACCTGCGGGTCATCATTCCCCAGCACGCTGATCTCGATCTCCCGCGCCTTGGTCACACCCATCTGCACCAGCACCCGGCGGTCATACCCGGCGGCCTCCATCAGGCCCTCCTGCAGGTCCGAGCGGTTGTTGCATTTCGTTACGCCCACCGATGATCCCAGGTTCGCAGGTTTCGTGAACAGCGGGTAGGGGCTGATCCTCTCGGACTGCTTCAGGACCGACTCCATGTCGGTCTCGATCTCGCTCCGCAGGAAGACCATCGTCGGCACCACCCGGATGTCGTTGGCGGTCATCACGTCGTTGAAAAGCCCTTTATCCATGCCCACCGAGGAGCCGAGCACTCCCGCCCCCACGTAAGCCGCATCCGCCATCTCGAACAATCCCTGCACGGTCCCATCTTCCCCGAATGTGCCGTGCAGCACCGGGAAGAAGATGTCCACCTCGCTGAGTTTTCGCAGGTCCTCCCCCTCCAGGGTATATAAGCCCGGTTCGGAGGGGTCGGGGCTCACCAGCACCGCTTTCAACCCGGCATACTCCTGCGCTTCAAAGGCTTCCAATACCTTTTCGCCCGTCAGCCATCTGCCCTCCGGGGTGATGCCCACCTGTAATACATGGTATTTCTGCTCATCCAGGGCCGCCAGCACCGAGCGCGCAGACATGAGCGATACGGCATGTTCGCCCGACCGCCCTCCAAAAAGCACTGCCACCCGGAGTTTTTCCGCCATCATCGTTTACTCATCCCATTCACCGATCAGTTCGATCTCCAGCTCAAGCCGTATGCCTGTTTTCTCTTCCACGGTCTCCTGGGCCAGTTGGATGAGCGCACGCACATCGCTCGCCCTGGTGTCGTCGTGGTTGACAAAGAAATTCCCATGCACCGTGCTGATCTCCGCGCTCCCGATGCGGCTGCCCTTCAGACCCGCAGCCTCGATCAGGCGTCCCGCGTGGTCGCCTTCCGGATTCTTGAACATGGAACCCATGCTCGCCCCGGGCGGCTGCGTCGCCTTGCGCCGGGCGCTGAGTTGGGCGATTTTTTCAGATGCCGCCTCTTTAGTCGCCGCCTCCAGCGCAAACCGCGCCGCCAGCACCACCGCCCTCTCTTCCATGCGCTTCAGGCGGCTGGTACGGTACCCGTAGCCCATCTCCTCCACGCTCCAGGTCTCACGTCCTGCCTGCGTCAGCACCTCCGCCTGGACCAGGCTGTGCGCCACGTCCCCGCCGAATGCCCCCGCGTTGCCGTACACCGCACCGCCCACCGTTCCCGGCACCGTCGCGGCCCACTCCAGTCCGGAGAGTCCCCGCGCCGCTGCCCGGTGTGCAAGCTGACCGAAACCCGCCCCCGATTCCGCCCACACCTGCGGCCTCTCCGTTTCCTCAAAGCGCAGCGCCTTGGCCTTGTTGAGGATCACCACCTCCCGCACGCCCCGGTCGCTGATCAGGATGTTCGAGCCGCCGCCCAGCACGAAGAAAGGCAGGCCTTTCTCCCACAGGGTCCTCACCGCCCGCTCCAGCTCCTCCAGCGATTTGACCGTAAGCAGCGCCTCCGCCGCCCCGCCGATGCGCGCAGAAGTATAGGGCGCAAGCTGCGCGTTCTCACGCACCGCTTCGCCAAATACCCGGCGCAATTCTTCCATGGGCAGGGGGTTCACCTTGACCATTCCGCTCCGCTTACTTCTTCTCCAGGCTTTCTATCAGCCGGATGATTAGCTCCATCTTCTTCCTCTCGTCCAGCGTCCTGAGATGGCGCCGCGTGAGCGGCCGGCGCAGGCGGTTCGCGCGCTCGTTTTCCGCATGGACCAGCACCATCTTGAGCGGCGGCACTCCCATCACGCTCGCCTCATACTTCCGTTTTTTGATCGTCTCTTCAGACATGGCAGCCTCCTCTTAGACTCCAGCCAACACCTTGGCGCTCACTTCGTCAGCGTCCCCGGCCGATAGCACCAGCATCACATCCCCGGCCTTCAAGTTCTCAAGCAGATATTGGGTCGTCTCTTCCAGTGACCCGCTGTAGCGCGCCGCTCCGTGTGCCATGGCGCTGACCACCTCGGCAGCCGAGAAGTCCTCTTCCGCCTCCCGCGACCTGTACACATCCGTGACCAGCACCCGGTCCGCATCCCCGAAGGCACGCGTGAAATCGTAAAACAGCGTCTTCGTGCGGGAGTACGTATGGGGCTGCCATACCGCCCAGATGCGCCGCCCCGGATAGCGGATGCGCGCCGCGGCCAGCGTGGCACGGATCTCGGTCGGGTGATGGGCATAATCGTCGATCACCACGATCCCGTGTTTCTCTCCCAGCACCTGGAAGCGCCGCCCCGTCCCGCGAAATTCTCCCAGCGCCGCCGCCGAGTTCCTCAGCGACAGTCCCATGACCGCCATCACCGAGAGCGCCGCCAGCGCATTCCGCACATTGTGCTCCCCCGGGATCTGCAGCTCCACATGCACCGGCGCATCCTCCGTGCGGGCGAGGTTCGTCAGAGCGTTGAAGCTGAATCCGCCGTGTTCGTTGGGAGCAGCGTTCTGCGCCTGCATCCACTGCGGGCTGTTGATCGTCATCTCGCTCTGCAGGCTGTAGGCCACCACATTGCGCCCGTTTCTGCGCGCCGCCAACAGCATCTGCGCCGAACCCTCGTTCTCCGCGCTCGCGATCAGCGTCCCATCCCCAGGCAGCAGGTCCACGAACTTCTCGAAGGCTTTCAGCATGTCCCGGAAGCTTGGATAGATGTCGGGGTGGTCGTGCTCCACATTGGTGATGACCTCGATGCGCGGCTTCAGCCCGAGGAAGGTGCGGTCGTACTCGTCCGCTTCGACCACGAAGGTATTGCCTTGACCCGCCCGCGCGTTCACTCCGTAATTATTCAGCGTCCCGCCCACGATGAAGGACGGGTCGCGCCCCAGCACCGAGAGCACCCATGCGATCATGGCGCTCGTCGTCGTCTTGCCGTGCGTTCCTGCCACTGCGATGCCCAGCTTGTCGGTCATCAGTTTTCCCAGGAACTCCGCCCGCTTGAACACGGGGATGCCTCTTTGCCGCGCCGCCTGCACTTCCACATTGTCGTCCGGTATGGCCGAGGATTTCACCACCCAGTCCGCCCCTCTGACGTTCTCCGCCGCATGGCCGGAGTACACCCGTACGCCCGAAGCCTGCAGGTCGCGCCCAAAGGAACTGGCCGCCTGGTCGGAACCCGTGACTTCATACCCGCTCTCCAGCAGGAGACGGGCGATCGCGGAGAGTCCGCTGCCACCGATGCCGATCAGATGAACGTGTGTCATGTCTTTGTTCCTGCCTATATGAATACGATGATGACAAAGATGAACGCCAGCGCCACCGCAAAGTAGATTCCCGGGATGCCCAGCCAGCGGGGCGGCAGATACACCACCAGCCGGTTGAGCGCATCCTGCGCATCCTGCGTCATCGGCGCCGAGATGAATTGAGGATACGGGTACCCTGCATTGTGCATAAAGTACAGGATCGAGCCGATGATGAGAAATCCGTTGATAAATCCCAGCACAAAACCCAGCAGTGAATCCTGCAGCCGCTCCCGGTTGAACTTGTCACCCGACACAAATCGCTGAAGTGTCGGCGTCTGGTACCCGAAGAATGCCAGCACCACCACCAGCGCCGTGCGGATCCAAAAGATGTTCTTGACGTTTCCGGCCTGCGGATTCTCCAGGAACACCCGGAAGAACGGCACATAACTCTCCAGCAGGGTGATGATGAATAGCGCGATGACCACGCTGAAGGTGACCAGGATCTCCTTGGCCCAGCCGCGCATGGTGCCGATGACACCGAACAGGATCACGAGGAACCAGAAAAAGAAGAATATGCTAACCATTGCTGCTCCTCGGCTCAGCCATCCGCGCCAGTTCCGCCGCAATGGCCCCGGCAGCCCCCGGCTGCCGCAGAGCGCCCATGGCCGCGCGCATGGCCTCGAGCTTGGCGGGGTTTCGTAAAAGGTCCGTGATCAACTTGTAAAGTTCCTGCTGTAAAAACCGGTCCTCAAGCATCAGCGCCGCGCCGTGTCGTGCCAGCGCGTCCGCATTGACTCTCTGGTAGCGCCAGGCATAAGGATAGGGCACCAGGATCCCCGGCAGCCCAAAGTATGGATATTCGCCCAACACCGAGGCTCCTGCACGCGAGACCACCAGGTCCGCGCTTGCCAGCGCCGCCCCCATCTCGTGCAGGTAGGGCATCGGGTGATAGCGCCCTGATATTGTGGAAGGCAGGCGGGTCCTCGCAGCTTCCACCTCGGGCTGGTCCGGCTTCCCGCACAGATGCACCACTTGTGCCATCTCCAGCAGTTCCGGCAGCTTCCCGATCACTGCCCGGTTGATGGACTGCGCCCCCCGGCTGCCTCCCGTCACCAGCACCACCGGCAGGTCGGCGCTCAGTCCCAGTGCCTTGCGTCCGTCTTCGCGCTTCCACTGCGCCATTTCGCGGCGCACCGGGTAGCCCGTCACCACGATCTTCTGCTGATCCCGGTAGTAATTGCGCGAATCGCTCGCAGTGACCGCGATGCGTTTTGCATACGGCGCCGCCGCCTTGATCGCCATCCCCGGCTCGATATCTGGTACATACAATAGCGTCGGGATCGACCTCCCCGCCAGCGCCATCGGGATCACCAGGTAGCCGCCCGTCAAAAGCACTGCCTCCGGCTGGAACTCCTTCAGGATGCGGCGCGAGGCCAGCACTCCGCGGCTCAGCTTCGCCAGGTTTCCGGGCAGCGCGCGCCATCCCACGCCGTGGATTCCCGCGGCCGGGATGCTCCGGAATGGAATACCCTCGCGTTTCACGAGCTCCTCTTCCATTCCGCCTTCACCGCCCACCCACAGCGCCTCAACGCCCGGGTGACTGGCTGCGAGCGCGTTGTGAACGGCGAGTGCGGGATAGACCCCGCCTCCCGTCCCCCCCGCGCAGATCAGATACCGCACTAAAAGACCTCCGTTCCTCTTCCTCCGGGATGCTCTCCCCGTGCTGGCGCGAGATGTTCATCAGGATCCCCACCGCCGCCAGCGAGGCGATCAGGTTGGAGCCGCCCGAACTGATAAAGGGCAGGGCATTTCCCGCAAAGGGCAGCAGCCCCACCATCACCGACATATTGATCAGTGCCTCCATGCCGATCCAGATCACCAGTCCGGAAGCCAGGATCGTACCCAGCATATCCGGTGCCCGGCGGGCGATCACCATCCCCCGCCACACGAACATCGCATACAGTCCCACCAGCGCGATCGACCCCGCCATTCCCAGTTCCTCCGCGATCACCGCAAAGATGCTGTCCGTCGGTGGGAACGGCAGCCCGGTCAGCTTGGAGATCGATTTACCGATACCCACCCCGAACCAGCCGCCGTTGACGATGGCCTCGAAGGAGCGCCTCACGTGATAGGACGCCTGCGTCGGATCTTTGATGCCCGCCAGGAACGAGTTCACGCGCTCGTGCCCCGTGGGGCTGATCTGCACGACCAGCCACGCCGCCGCCACCGCGATCAGCAGCAGCACCCCGATCTGCTTCAAGTCTCCGCCTGAGAGGAAGAACAGCAGCCCCCCCAGCAGCATCACCGTCACCGCCGCGCTCAGGTCGGGCTGTTGGTAGATCAGGCCGCCCACCACCCCCAGGATCACGCCCAGCGGGATCAGCCCCAGTTGTATATCGTGCAGCATGTCGCGCTTGGAATACAGCCACACCGCCAGGTAGATGATCGATACCAGCTTGGCGAATTCCGAGGGCTGCACCGAACCCTCGAACAGCGCCCGCTTGGCCCCCAGCCGGATCTCGTTCGGAAAAAGGACGACGATCAGCAGGACGATGATTACCACCATCCCCGGGACGATGTATTTCCGCAGTTGGTGATAATCAAAGAACGCCAGGAACGCGGCCGCAGCCAGCCCGATCCCCAGCCACATCAACTGGTGTGTGAACGTATAGGTGGCGGACTTATTGACGATCAGCGAAAAATCCCACGAAGCCGAGAACAGCATCACCAGGCCGAAGATCACCAGCGCGATGATCGTGACCAGCAGCGGCAGGTCAAAGCCCTGCCCCGGCCTGTCGTTCGTCCGCTTGCGCGAGCTGAATGGCTGCAATTCCTTGATTAAAGAGCTGAGACCCATTCTCTAAACCTTTCTCCTCGTTCAGCGAAATCCTTGAAGGCATCGTAACTTGTGCCGCCCGGAGAAAACAGCACCACCTCCCCGGGTTCTGCCAGTTCTGCAGCCTTGCGGACGGCTTTCTCCAGCCCCTCGCAGCGTGTGACCGTGGGCGCAGTTGTGATCCCTGCCTCGCGCAGCGCCTTTTCGATCTTCCCGGCTGCCTCCCCGAAGAGGATCACATGCTTCACCCGCCCGCGCACCATCTGCGCCAGCGCCTCCCACGGGAGGTCCTTGTCCCGCCCCCCCAACAGCAGCACGATCGGCTCACTGAAGGAGCGGATGGCTGCCATGCTGCGCTCGGGCGCAGTCGCGATCGAGTCGTTGTACCAGCGCACGCCCTCCCGCTCGCGCACCGCTTCCAGGCGGTGCGGCACTCCCCTGAAATCCTCCGCCGCTTCCAGCATCGAGTTCAGCGTCAGGCCCGCCGCCAGCCCGATCGTGAAGGCCGCCAGCACGTTGCTCACGTTGTGGTCGCCGCGCAGTTGGATCCTCTCTCTCAGCATCAGCGGCACATACGCATTGCCGTCCCGCACGCTCAACAGCCCGTCTTCCAGGTAGGCGCCGCTCAATCCTTCTTCCAGGGGCTGCAGGCTGAAGGCGTACAGCCTGCCCTTCACATCCTCCCGCAGGCCCCAGGCTCCGGGGTCATCGCGGCTCAGGACGGCTGTATCCTTCCCGCTCTGGA
>CAYMQX010000029.1:6700-14324 GCA_964392495.1 uncultured Anaerolineaceae bacterium | reverse complement strand
AACATATGGTGCGCCCAGACCGTGAACCCCAGAAAGCCGATGGCAACGCCCGAAAAGACCACGTTGCTGTAGCCGAAAAGCGGCTTGCCGGAAAAGACAGGGATCACCTCGGAGACGATGCCCATGGCCGGGAGGATCAGGATGTAAACCTCGGGGTGACCAAAGAACCAGAACAGGTGCTGCCAGAGCAGCGCCACGCCCCCCTGCGCCACATTGTAGAAGTGCGAGCCGAGCGTGCGGTCAAAGAACAGCAGCAGCAGCGCGGAGGTGAGCGAGGGCAGGGAAAAGACCGCCAGGAAGGAGGTGACCAGCGTCATCCAGGCGAAGACCGGCATGCGCATGAAGCTCATGCCCGGGGCGCGCAGTTGGATCACGGTCACGATGAAGTTGATGGAGCCGATGGTGGTGGCGAACCCCAACAGCAGCAGGCCCAGGGTCCAGAAGTCCATGCCGTGGGTGGGGGAGAAGGCCTTTTCGGTGAGCGGGGCATAGCTGAACCAGCCGTCGTTGGGCGCGCCGCCGAACAGGAAGCTGCTGTACATGAACAGGCCGCCGAACAGGAACGTCCAGTATCCCAGCGCGTTCAGCTTCGGGAAGGCCATATCCCTGGCGCCGATCAGGAGCGGGACGAGATAATTGCCCAGCCCCGTGGAAAGCGGCATGACCACCAGGAAGATCATGGTGGTGCCATGCATGGTGAAGATCTGGTTGTAGGCGTCCGGGCTGAGGAAGGTATTCTCGGCGCGCGCCAGTTGGGTGCGCATCAGCAGGGCTTCGATGCCGCCTGCCAGGAAGAAGGTGAGGGCCGATACGGTATAAAGAATGCCGATGCGCTTGTGGTCCACCGTGGTGAGCCATTCGAACAACCCGTGGAGCGGGTTGACGCGCCCCGTATGGAGAGCCGGTGAGTCTGCGTTTGCTGTCATCTGGTTTCCTGTTTTGGTTATTTGAGCAGCTTGAGATACGCGATGACCTGGTCGATCTCCTGCGGCAGCAGGGTGATCTGCATGTCATTGCCGGGTTTCATCGCCTGGGTGTCGCTCAGCCAGCGCCGCAGGTTGGTCTCGTTCAGGTCGAAGGTGTCTCCGGCGAACATGGAGCGCGAGAGGACATGCGCCAGGTTGGGCCCAACCTTGACCTCCTTCTCATTGGGGTCCAGGGAATGGCAGCCCGCGCAGGTTCCCTGCAGGATCTTCAGCCCGGCCTGTTCGTCGGCGCTCTGAGGCTGTGCAGCCGGTTTTTGCTGGTTGGCGGCCCAGGCCTTGAAGTCTTCCGGGCTGTCCACCACCACCACGATGCGCATGAGGGCATGTTCGGTGCCGCAGAACTCGGCGCATTGACCCAGGTAGGTGCCGGGCTGCCCGGCGTTCATCCACATGTGGTTGGTCTGCCCGGGTATGGCGTCGGTCTTGCCGGAAAGCTGAGGCACCCAAAAACTGTGGATTACGTCCACCGAATCCAGGGTGATCTGGACATTGGCGCCCGCCGGGATATGCAGCTCGTTGGCGGTGACGATCCCCAGGTCCGGGTAGTCGAACTCCCACCACCAGCGGTGCCCGACCACACGCAGGTTGATATCGCCGGGGGCAGGGGCCGGAGCCGCCACCGCGCCCATGGTCTGGACCATGAGGACGAACAGGACGATGACCAGCAGCACGGGAATGATCGTCCAGATGAACTCCACGCGCTTGCTGCCCTGTATCTGCGGGGCCAGGCTGTCATCGCCCTCCCGTTTGCGGTCCCGTACCAGGCTCCAGACGAAGCCGGCCTCGACAAAGACCAGCACCGCCAGAGCCAGGATCAACAGGATGTTAAACAAGCTTGCCTCGTGGGAGGCGATCCCCGAGGCGGGCTGCAGGAAACTTGTAGAGGGGGCGCACCCCGCAAGGGCAAAGAGCGCGCCCGCCCCGGCGATCCATTGAAAGATCTTTTTCATATCAAGAGTGCATCCTCGGTGCGTGATACCGGCAAAAAAGGCTGAATCCATTCTATTGCGGGAGGGGGTTTCAGGCCTTACAGCCATATAAGGTCTGATTAAGGATGACCTGAGGAGGGCCGCCCTGAAAACCCCGCCCAAAAGCGCCGGTCAGCGTTGCATTTTTTCATTTTTAGCGTCAAAATAAGTGTACCGGCAGGGTCGTTCCCCCGCCCCGTCCCGGAAAATCGCATCAAGGAGAGATGGTAATGGAAGATATTAAAAGGAAAGCGGAAGCGCGCTGGCATGGGAGCCTGAAGGAGGGCAGCGGCAAAATCTCGCTGGAAAGCGGGATCCTGAAGGAGGCGCCCTATACCTGGGCCTCCCGATTTGCCTCCGACAAAGGCGCCAACCCCGAGGAACTGCTTGGGGCGGCACATGCCGCCTGCTATGCCATGCAGCTCTCCTCCCTGCTGACCGCCAAGGAGTACAGCATCCACCATATCCATGTGGAGGCGCAGGTGTTCATCACCGCCGCACCGCCGCGCTCGATCACGCACATCCGCCTGGTGGTGCATGCAAAGGTGGACGACCTTGAGCCCGATATGTTCCAGACCCAGGCGGAGGAAGCCAAACGCAACTGCCCGCTCTCCAAGGCGCTGAGCGCGGTGCCCATCGAGCTGGAGGCCATCCTGGACTGAACTCATGACCGTTTATCACGTTGGATATTTCGTGGGGAGCCTGGCGACCGCCTCGATCAACCGCCTGCTTTCGAAGGCGCTGGTCCGGCTGGCGCCGCCGGAGATGGAGCTGCAGGAGATCCCCTTTCGGGATCTGCCGCTCTACAGCTATGATTACGACGCCGATTTCCCCCCGGAGGCGCGCGCCCTGAAGGCCGCCATTGACCGTGCGGACGCGGTCCTGTTCGTCACACCGGAATATAACCGTTCCATCCCCGGCGGCCTGAAAAATGCCATCGACTGGGCCAGCCGTCCGAAGGGGCAGAACTCCTTCGCGCACAAGCCCTCGGCGGTGATCGGCGCCTCGACCGGGGCCATCGGCACCGCGGTGGCACAGCAGCACCTGCGCAGCCTGCTGAGCTACTGCAATTCGCCCCAGATGAACGCGCCGGAGGCCTATATCCAGTTCACGCCGGGGCTGGTCGCGGAGGACGGCCGGGTGACTGTGCCATCCACCGAGCAGTTCCTGCGGCATTACATGAACGAGTTCCTGGCGTTCATCAAACGCGTGCTGACCGTCATGCCCCACACGCATGGATGAAAAGGTCCATCCGGACCGGGGCGGCAGGCCGGGCGGGGAAAAGCAGGGCGCGCCAGAGCAGAATCAATACGGCCCCGGATGTGCGTCCGGGGCCGTTGACTGCGTGCGAGGGGCTTAGATCTGGGTCTTGGAAGCGTCCAACTGGCGGGTTGAAACCTCGGGGAGTCTGACTCTGGCCAGGAGGCCGATCCCCAGGAGCAGGAGGGCGATGCCGGACACGGTCATGCTGACGTAGAAGGCATTCGCATAGTTGACGCCGTCCCAGGTATGCGTGGGAGCCATCAGGAACTGGATGGTCAGGGCAAGCACACCCAGCAGGATGGCAGCCGCGCCGCCCGCCTTGAGGTTGTCCTTGCGGGGGGCCTTCGTGAAGTCCACGCCCTGCCAGATGGAGGGGATCTTGAAGATCAGGAAGACCACGAGCGTGAAGACGGTGACGTACACGATCGCATCCGCCGGCATGGACTGGCCGCGCAGCAGGCGTGAGGAGACGATGTGCAGGAGACCGACCAGCGTGCCGGCGATCAGGATCCCCAGGGCATTCTTATAGGAGCCCGGATGGCCCTTGATCAACTGGATCGCGGCGCGGATCCCCAGCACACCCAGGGTGATCCCCGCGAGGACGAACAGGATGTACAACCACTGGAACGGTGCGATCTTGGCCATGCTGGGGCCGAAGCCTTTCGGCTTGAAGGCCACACAGGCGGTGCCGATGCCGCCCAGAAGCGTGAATCCACCCGTGAGCACCATCAGCAGGATGCCGAGGAAGCGCAGCAGGCGGGCGATGAAACTGTTTCTTGACATTGCATTCTCCTTTGAATGTGAACGGAACAGGGCGGCCGCCCTGTTACTCTCTATGCGTAGCGGAACCCGGCCACGAAGGATAAGGTCATCAGGAAGAGGATCAAAGGCAGCACCGCTAAAATGGTCTCTTTGGAGAGCAGGGGACGGCCGGCCTTGAGGAAGGCCAGCAGCAGCCCGCCCAGCCCGATCAGCGCGCCGCCCACCCCCACCAGCGAAAAGAGCGGTTTCACGGCTCCCTGCCAGGCAAGGACGATGGGCAGCAGGAAGATCACCAGCCCCGAAACCCCATGTGAAAGCGCAAGGGACACCGTCGCGATCTTCCGCTGCACCGGGAAGGCCCGCGTCACCGCGATGGCCAGGAGGGCAAGCACCGCGAAGGCCAGGTAGAGGCCGCGCAGCGCGGGGAGGTGCTGCCAGACCAGACCCAGGGAAAGGCTCAGCGGGAGGATCGAGGAAACGATCACGATCAGCGGGCTGTCCAGGATCTCCATGCCCAGGAGGATCAGCAGCAGACCCGCCACAAGCAGGATGCCAAAGCCCAGGGTATAGGCTATGACCGGCAGGGTCGAGAAGCCGTCAATCCCGGCGCTCACCTGATAGGCGGCCAGCAGACCCGTCAATAAAAGCAGCAGGCGGTTGAGCATGACGGCCTTCATGAGGGTTCCTGTTCGCCTGCGGGCGCCAGACGAAGCCCCGATGCGATGTGGGCAAAGTAATGCAGGCTGGCGGCAAAGAGGGCGCTTCCGATCCCCAGATACAGGATGGCAAGCAGCGGCTTTGGAAAGCCGGAATAGACGCGCAGGTAAATGCCCAGGCCGATCATGAAGACGACCAGAGGGTAGCTCGTCCAGGCCTGGAAGGCAAAGAGGCAGACCTTTCGTCCGGGCAGGTCGCAGATGCGCCGGATGTTCTTTTTGGCCAGACGCGAAAACCCGAAAGCGTAGATGCATGCGGCCAGGAGCAGGCCGGACAGGATGAACAGGAGCAGGCGCGGAGGGGCGACCGGCCCCAGCCAGCGCGCCGCGAAATCATCCAGCATCAATCCCACGCCCAGCCATACCACCCCCGCCAGAAGCTGGAGCCAGCGCTTGTTTGCAGCCGGGCGCAAACGGTAAAGGAAGGAGGGAGACTTGTTCATCAGATCATCATCAGAAGCATCGAGGAAAGCATGTAAAGCGAGGCATATTTGAACAGGCCGAAATTCAGCTTCTCCGAGGGGCGCATGACGGCCGTCAGTGCCAGCAGGAGCAGCCCGCCGGAGAGGACCGAGAGCAATCGCAGGTATCCCCAGTCCATGCCGATGCCCCAGCCCGCCAGGCCGATGGAGGCCGCGGCGATCAGGCTGGAGAAGGCGATGACGCTGCGCGTGGCGGAAAAGCCGTAGCGCGCGGGGAAGGTCGGGATGCCGGCTGCCTGGTAGTCGGCGTAATATTTCATGCTGAAGGTCATGATGTGGGTGGGGATCCAGAACAGGACCGAGAAGCAGAGCAGGATGCCGACCCAGTCAAAGCCGCCGGTGCCCAGGATGCGCCCGGCCAGGATGGGCATGCCGCCCGAGATGCCGCCCCAGATGATGCTCCAGCAGGTGCGGCGCTTCAGCCAGAGCGTGTACACGACGACATCGAAGAACAGCCCGGCGAAGACCACCAGCCCGTAGAGCGGGTTCATGGCGACGGCCCAAGCCACGCCCAACACGGAGAGCACCAGCCCGAACCGCAGGGCTTCCGCGGCGCTGAGGCGCCCGGAGGCCAACGGGCGGTCGTGGGTGCGATTCATACGGCTGTCAATGTCGCGGTCATGCCACATGTTCAGGATCGTGCTGCCGCTGATGGCAAGGAACAGGCTGCCGGCCAGTCCCGCCAGGGTCGTCCAGTTTGTGACGGGACACCGGGCGCTCATGTAGCCCGCCAGCCCGGTCGAAAGGAGCAGACCGGTCTGCAAGCTCTTGATGAGCGGCCAATAAAGGCGGGCTCTGGTCAGCAGAAATTTCATGATCTTTCCCTCAGCCCTGGTTACCGGGCGCAGCGGAAGCCCACACCCGGGCTGAAATAGGTGGGGGTGGCATTGTTGGTGACCCACAGGCGCAGGTCCATGTCATAGGTGTCTTTGGAGCCGCCGCGCAGGAAGCGGTAGTGCATTCCCTCGCTCACATCCCCGACCCACTGCCAGACATTGCCGGACATATCGTACAGGCCATAGGGGGAGGCCGAGTCGAGCGTCTGATAGCTTCCGTAGGATTTTCCGTTGAAGAAACCGACCGGCGTGGTGCGTGAGCCGGCGGAGGACATATCCTCGAAGGGGTCCCGGCTGGCATAGAAATTGGCGTTGGTGCGCAGGATCTCATCACCCCAGGGGAACGGGCGGGTATCGGTGCCGCGCCCGGCTTTTTCCCATTCCAGGGCGGAGGGCAGGTGGGCATCGTAGTACTGGCAGTAGCCCCAGGCGCCGAACCAGGTCACCATGGTCATGGGGTGGTTCTCGTAGCCCGGCATAACGCCGAAGGTCTTGCCGTCGTAGGTGATGCGCTGGGCCGGGTCGTTCAGCGGCATGTAGAGCCAGTCTCCGGCCTTGATCTCCTCTTCGTGCTTCACGCCGCGGAAGACATCCCCCGGGTAGAAGCCGAGCACACCGGAGGGGTCCACCTTGAGGGTGCCGTCGGCGGCTGCCGCATTGAGGTAGGCGGCAAATTGCGCGGCGGTCACATCCGTGACCATGATCTCATAGGCGCCGGTGCTCTGGATGTGGTCATGCTGGCCGGAGAAGAATTCTCCGGCGGGCACCTGCGCCCAGGCCGCCGGGTCCACACCCGTATCGAAGACCGGGATGGCGGCGTTCAGGTCCACCGGACCACAGGCGGACAGCACGAGCGCGAGCAGCAGGAGGGTAAAAGCGAGCCGTTTCATGAGTTCACCTCCTGTGAGAGTTCCTGGGACTCTTCGTCCACCCAGCGTCCCCGGTTCTTGAACAGGTCGGTCAGACGATAGATCATCAGGAGGAAAAGGATCACGAGCAGGGCGCCGAGGCCGAAGTCGATCCCCAGCATCAGGCCGTTGACGAGCGGCTGCTGTGCCGCCTCGGACACTCCCAGGCGCTTCATCTCGAACACGGTGACGGAGGCGAAGGCGATATCCGACAGGATGATGATGCTCCAGCCGTACCACTGGCGCAGCCGCCCCTTGAAGCCGTTCATATCTCCGAAGTACAGCAGGATGATGGTGGCGATGATGGCCGAGAGCACATGCCAGTGCCCGGTCAGCTCGATGCGCTCCTCGCGGGCGGGCCAGACGCGGAAGATATCGTCCAGCTTGACGGCCATGAAGATGCCGAGGCCGCTGGTCGTGAAGTTCATGAAGAGCATCTGCCAGGTGGGTCCGAAGCGCAGCGGGTCGCGCAGCAGGGCGCGCAGCTTGTCGCCAAAATTGGGTTTGGCGATGCCTGCGGTGCCCTCGTGGATCAGCCTGCCCCAGCTCCAGATGAGCAGCAGCAGCGCGGCCAGCATGGAGGGTGTCGCACCCACGTAGATGATCATATGGGCGACCGGCTCCAGAGGCGTGACGACGCCCCAGACCCCCAGGTTGAGCACGATCGTGCCCAGGATCATGAGCGGCATGGCGATCTTGTGCA
>CAYMQX010000029.1:0-6600 GCA_964392495.1 uncultured Anaerolineaceae bacterium | reverse complement strand
GGGCGTATTCCTTGTCCTGGATGTAGAACGCCGGGTCCCAGGGCCAGAGGGCAAGGATGAGCAGCACCCCGGCAAAGAAGATGAGCGACAGGCCGAAGATATAGACGCCGTGGAGGGCCCAGTTATGTCCGAAGTAGGCGAAGCCCATCCCGAACACCATGGTCAGGATGTAGCCCACCGTGATCAGGACGCGCACGGCCATTTTGTAGAATTCCTTCATTTTCAGAAGGCTGGTGACCATATAGGTCTCGATGGCGACGATGGCCATGGCGATGGAGTGATACAGGATGATGATGCGGCCTTCGCGCTCGGCCTGCACGATCTTCATCCCCAGGGCTTTGATCACCACCTCGCGCACCCCCATTTCAGCCATGGGCCCCGATAACATTCCCCAGATGGCGGTCTCGATGCCGATCAGGGCGATGGCCACCAGGATCAACCCCTTGGTCGAACTGAAGAGATAGGAAAGACGGTTTTTGATATTCTGCATGGAAAGCGGCTCCGACGTGAAATCACAGGCTCTGTGGGAAAAATATCACAAATGAGAGCCTGCGTCTTTGATAAATGTCAATTCAGATGGGGCTGGCAGGAAACCCATGCGCCCTGCCGGACTCATTCAGGGCGCATGGGCGTGAGTCAGGAGAGGCGGGCCTCAGCCCTTCCTTGCAAAGCCCAGCGCGTAGGCGCCGGTCATCAGGAAGAGCAGGGGGGTCAGGATCAGGAACACGAACTGCGGGCTGAAGAAGAGCAGTTGTTTGCCCATGGAGATGAACGCCAGGGCGATGCCGCCCAGCCCGATGAGCAGACCGCCGATGCCGACCCAGAAGAAGCCTTTGGGTGCACCCTTGGCCACGAAGGGCCCCACGAAGATGACCAGCCCGGCAACGCCGTGGAAAAGCGGCACGGCGATCTTCTTGAGGGTATCCATCCCCGCGATGCTGCTGATGGCGATGGCCAGGAAACCCAGCAGCGCGAACCACTTGAAATACTTCTTCCAGGACGGGAAGTATTCCTCCACGATGCCCATCGAGATGCCGAGCGGGATGAGGCTGGCAACGGTGAGCACGTAGGGCGAAGCGAGGATATCCAGCCCCAGGAAGATCAGCAGCAGCCCCGAGACGAGCAGGACCGCGAAGCCCATCAGATAATAGAGGTTGTGGAGAGCCTTGTTCATGTTGTAGCGCCGGTAGAAATACCAGCACAGGTAGGCCGCCAGCAGACCGGTCAAGAGCAAAAAGATCTTGTCAAGCATGTGCATTCTCCTTGTGAGTCCGATTTCATCGTGAATTATCGCACAAACATGGAGAAAACTCTGTAACTAAGGTCACACTTTGCTTCCCTTTTCGGCTCTACCCTGCGTTCCAGGCCTCGAGCATTTTTCGTGTAGATGGAAGGAGCAGGAAGATGACCAGCCCCATACCCAGCAGGGGCGCCGGGAGGAACATGGAGAACCGCCCCACCTCAAAAACGTTGTGTATCCCCAGCGGGAAGCCGCTCAGCATGGACATCATCCCCGCGAAGATCCCCAGCGGCAGCGCCCAGGGCCTCTTGCCCAACACCGCAAAGATGAACACCGCCCAGGCCGCCGACCCCCACCAACTGACCTGCTGTGTGATCACATACATGCCGTTCCAGAAGCTGTCATCGTGGGAGGTGGTGTATTTGGCGATGGGGGCCACGCCGTCAATAAAGCTCAGGACATAGGCCAGCCCGGCGACGAAGGTCAGCGTGAGGATGCCCCTCTGCACACCGCCGATCAGCAGCATCCCAAACCACAGGACCAGCGCCAGGCCGAAGACGATCAGGGTCGGTGTGGGGAGGTGGCTGTCCATGGCGGGGATGGCGGGGAAAAACCCGGCCAGGAGCTGGACCGTGGCGGCCACCGCGCCCCAGTACCAGGCCCATTTTTCCCTGTGAAGGAACCCGTACAGGACGGAGGCCCAGAGGGCGCCCGCCGCCGTCCCGATCCATCCCAACACAGCATAGGTGATGGTGACCGAGGCGGCCTCATCCATGCGGTCGGTGGCCATTTTGAACGACCTCACGGGGTTGTAGGTGCTGGCCAGCAGGTAGAAGATCAGCAGGCCGGTCAGGATGCCCAGAACGGCCAGGATCGCTCCGATGCGGTGATTGTCTTTCATGATGGGTCTCCTTGTTGGAAAAAACAGATCAACGGATCTTTCCGGTGCGGATATTGCCCACACCCAGTGTCAAAGAACCGGCCCGGGCGCAGGTCTGCAAACATTCCAGGCAGCGGATGCATTCGGGGCTGTCCAGGTGGATCGGGACAGCCTCTATACTCATGGAGCACTCGATATCGCACCGCCCGCAGTTGTTGCAGCGTTCCTCATCCACCGTCAATCGCAGCGGGGCGATCTTGTTGAAGAGCGCCAGAGCGCCTCCCAGCGGGCAGAAATATTTGCACCAAAAACGCTCCACCAGCAGCGAGCCTGCCAGGAAGACGACCAGTGTGGTCCAGAGCAGTGCGGTCATTCTGAATCCGAAGACGGCACGTACCGGACAGAAATCCCTCAGGGGTGGGAAGACCATAAAAAGGCTGGCGATCAGGATGGCTGCCAGGACCGGATATTTAAAATAGCGCAGAGGCCGGTCCCATGCGGCAGGCACACGCAGGGGGAGCAGAGTCCTGCCGGGCCGGCCGCGAACCTGCCGCCTGCCGCCGGACAGCTTCCGCGTCCAGGCGGTGATGAGATCCTGGACCCCTCCCAGGGGGCACAACCAGCCGCAGAAGGCGCGCCCGGCCACGAGTGAAACCCCCAGCACACCCAGCAGCACTGAAAAATTAAGCAGGTTGGTGGATTTGAGGGTCTGTCCTGAGAATAAATACGGCAGCAGGGTCTCGATCCCTCCGAAGGCGCAAAAGGAGTCGAAGGCGCCTCCGCGCGAGGCCTCTCCCGGCATGATATGCCGGACCCCGATGATGAGCGTGCCGATCATCACGGCCCATTGAAGGTTTCTCCGGCTGCGGCTCAACGAGTGGGTCGATTTCTGTGTGGAGGGGTTGTTCATGCGCTGCCCGCCAGCGTCAGGGGGGAGGAGGGGGGCAGGAGGCCCCTGCTGTTACCGCCGCGCTCCGGCTGGAAACCCAGCAGGAGGCCCAGCAGCAGAAAAACCAGGAAGGCGGTGATGAGGATGAGAGGGTAATAACGGGGATGGATTCTCATGGGATCGGGCTCCCGCCCCTTTCGGAGGAGGGGCGGGAGCGTAAGGAGAATGCGGCCGCCTGTGTAACTGCCGGCATCCGCTTCAGCGCGCAAGCACGTCTGCAGCTGCGACCGGGGAGGGGGCCTGTCGATCGATCACCGTCCGGCCTTCCGGCAAAAGCGCCTGCCTGAATTTTGGGAACAGCAGGGTGAACAACAGGCCAATGATCACCGGCAGGCCATAGGTGTAATCCCATGAAGTCGAGTCGGTCAGGGTCAGGCGGATGATCTGCATGGGGATGTTTATGGCGGCCAGAGAGACCACCGCCAGCAGGGCCAACCTCCAGCCGGCAGCCTTGCGTTCCGCGATCTTGTAGATGGCGATGAACAACAGGATGACGCAGATCCACTGGATGGGCTGCGACCAGGCAAGCACCCACCACCCCAGCCCGTTGTACATCGGTTTTTCCGGGCGGGTGAGCAGCGTCCGCAGGTTGCCGATCCCAACAATGAAGGCGTGGGTCGAGAGCATACCCGCGAAGGTGAGCGCCAAAAAGTGCCCCCACTTTTGCCATTTATCCACGTTCCGCAGCAGGATGAGAGACCAGAAAAAGATCAGCCCGACAAATGAAACGATCATGGGGATGGGAAAGCCGTCCACAAAGGATACGTAGGGCATGAACATGAACATCCCGCCTGCCGATGGGAACGCCGAACACAGCAGGGCCGCGGGATAGGTCCACTCCTCCCCCTGGTAAATGGGAGGCGCCAGCAGGATCAAGCCGATCCCGCCGATGAAGATCAACCCCCGGTAGAGCGGAAAGGCATACGAGAAGAGCAGGATCCCGCTGGAATAGGCCGGCTTTTGAGCCGAGGTGACCTGCAGGGCTGTGAGGACCTGTTCCAGCGAGGTCTGAATGATGAAGGGCGCCACGCTGATCATGAACAGGCCGATCACGACTGCAAAGATGGCGAGCAGGAGACGCTTGGATCCGGGTGTATTTTGCATGGGTTCCTCCTCTCTCAGAACAGGGCTTATGTGAACTGTATCACAATCAAAATCATCAATTCTTTGCCTTAAAGCAAATCCGGGGCTGCTGGCCGGCAGCCCCGGATTCGCGAAGGAGAATGCGCAGAACTCAGGATCGGATCCCGAGGACTCGATTCTTGAAGAAGGGGATCGCAAGGATGGCGATCAGTCCCAGCGAGAGCAGGGCGCCGCGCATCCATTCCTGTGCGGAGGGCGCACCCACGGCGGCGCGGTCGATGAAGGTCAGGAAAGCCGCCACGAAGGTGACGATGCCGACGATCATGCCGACATACCAGCCGGCTTCCTTGCGGGCGCCCAGCAGGTAGATGGCCGCCACGAAGAGCGCCACGGCCGCGTACATCACATAGCCGCCGAGGAACAGCTCGGGGTTGCTGAACCCATCCTCAAAGAAGGGCGCGCTGGGGTTGTGCAGGAAGTGCCGCACGCCATGCTGCGCGTTCATGAAGACCATGCCGCCCACCACGCCCAGGGCGGTGAAGACCACCACCTGCGCCAGCTTGGTCTTCCATTCGGCTTTCTCGGTCAGCAGGACGATGAAGTACCCGGCGAGGCCAATCAGCATGATGGGCAGCGCGGCCGGCACCCCCGCCGCAGGGTTGCGGTTGCCCTGGGCGTCGCTCATCACCAGGACCAGCCAGGGGATGACCATGGTCATCCCGCCGATGGAAGGGAGCGCCATCAGTCCCAGCGCCACCGGGCGGGACCATGTTTTGCCCGCGTACAGGTCCTTGGCGATCAGCACCAGCGCCGCGCCCCCGAAGACGAACAGCGCCAGCCAGGTGTGAAAGGTGGCCGAAAGGATCTTGACGGGCGTATCCCAGACTCCGCCCGGGTCCTGGACCTGGAAGACCTCCACCAGGCGGTGCAGAGCCGGGTTGAGCGCCTTCATGACGATGTAGGGCGAAAGGAACATGAGGAACAATCCAACCACCACGGCGGCCACCGCCATGATGGTGCGTCCAAGTTTTGTGGTCTCCTGATTCATCGGGTTCTCCTCGGGAATATGTTGGCCGGTTGGTATAATTCAACCTGCATGTGTAAAATAGCACAAGTATGTGCATCTGTCTTTGCACTTTTATAAATTCTCCGGAGGACCTCATGGAAAATCTCAATGAAAGCCTGTCAAGGGCGGCGGTATTTGCGAAGATGACGGACCGCCAGCGCAGCGACCTGGCCGGATCGGCCTCCATGCGCCGCTATGCCAGGGATGAGGTGGTCTTCTGGCAGGGGGACAGTTGGCCGCGCGTGGCGTATATCGCTTCGGGGCGCTTCGAGTGGACCATGCTCTCGCCCGAGGGGCGGCGGCAGGTGATCTTTGAGCTCAGGCCTGGCGATGTGCTCTGGGGGCACTCCTTTGTGGACGATCTGCCCATGCCGGCCTCTCTGGAGGTCCGGGAGGAGGCGGTGCTGTACCTGTGGGAGCGCGAGCAGCTCCTGCCGGTCCTGCTCCAGAACCCGGAAGCCGCCTGGGATGTGGCGCGGGTGCTGATGGCCTACATGCGGCGCGTGCGTGCGGTGGTGTACGGTTTTGCCTTCCACCCGGTGGCGGGACGCCTGGCGCGTCTGCTGCTGAGCCGCTACCCCGAAGGCGATGAGCGCCCCGCGCCCCGCGACCTCACCCTGGACCAGATGGCGGAGACGGTGGGCACCACCCGCGAGCTGATCAGCCGCACACTGCACCGCTTCGCAGACGACGGACTGATCCGCGTCAACCGCATGGAATTCGCTTTTACCGACCGCTCCCGGCTGGAGGAACTGGCGCGCCAGGACTGAACAGGCAGAAACCCCCGGATGCGGTCGTCCATCCGGGGGTTTTGCTTTTCCGTTAATCGGCGGGGGCGTACTGTGCCTTGACCCGCGGGGCGGCGCTGAACTCGTTCAGCAGGCGCTGCTTGAAGACGGGGATCGCCAGCATGACCACGATGCTCAGGCCCATCAGGGCGCCGTACAGGTAGTCGTTGGTGGCGTGGCGCACGTAGTGCGTGGCCGCGCTCCCCACCAGCGTGATCAGCCCGGCGATGATGCCCATGTACCAGCCGGAAGCCTTCTTCTCGCCCAACTGGTAGATCGCAAGGATGCACAGGATCATGCCCACCCACAGGCTCAGCCAGCCGAAGTATGTGATGGCGATGCCCTCGGCGAAGAGTGGGCGGGCCGGGTGCCCGAACAGGATGCGGAAGGCCGCGTGTCCGTTGGCGAAGTTTTCCGCGGCGGTGACGCCCAGCATGAGGAACACCAGGCCGTCCACCAGTTTCTGGGTCATATCCACCTTTTCCGCGAGCAGGATGGCGAAGTAGGGGACCAGGCCGATCGTCATGATGATGACGGCGGGTGGGAAGCCGCCCTTGGCGCTGCCGATGAAGTTCATCCACGGAACGATCATGT
>CAYMQX010000028.1:5312-14705 GCA_964392495.1 uncultured Anaerolineaceae bacterium | reverse complement strand
TGATGTAAATGCGCTGATCGGGTCCGTTCAGGCCGTAAGTGGAGCAGATGTTGATGATGCTGCCCTTCTTCCCCTGATCCAGCATGGGACGCACGCAAGCCTGCGTGACCAGGAACATGCCCGTGAGGTTCACGTTCAGGGCCGAGTTCCACTGTTCCAGCGGGTAATCCTCGAATGCGCCCGGGGCGATGCCTTTTGAAGCCGCCTGCGGATCGAATTTGGGATCGAGCGCCGCCGAGTTCACCAGGATGTCCAGCCTCCCGAAATCGGAGAGCACCCTGCGCACCAGTTCCTTTACGGCACCGGGATCGGTGATGTCGGCGCCAAGCCCAACGGCAGAAAAACCCTCGGCAGAGAGCGCCTCAGCAGTCCGCCGGGCAGCCTCCTCGTTCAGGTCCACCACAGCCACCGAGGCGCCGGCCTCCGCCAGGGTGCGGCAGAATTCCGCCCCCAGCAGCCCTACCCCGCCTGTCACCACGGCAGCCCTGCCGGTTAAAACGAATTTTTCCTGGATGCTCATTTCGCTCCTGTGCTATGGCGCGGAATAGATCACGTCGCCATTGTATTTTTGAGAGGCCAGGCCCTGGCCCAATGAATCATAATAAGCCAGCAGGCTTTCGTCCACCCCCACCGTTTTGAAAATTGCGATCACCGCCTGCCCGGTACGCACCTCGGCGCGCAGGCTTTCCGCGTCCGCAGGGGTATCGGGGAGCAGGGCACCAGGGCGGCCGGCATACAGATATATCACACCTGGCTGGTTACTGTGGATCACAACGTCGGCAGGAAGTGCACGCAGCGCTGCCAGGACGGGTGCGTCGAACCAGCGCTCATTGGCATAGATCTGCCCGCCGCGCCGCAGGTCGGCCAGGTTGGCACCCTGTCCGAAAGCCGGGACCGCCAGGAGGATGGCCGCCAGCAGGATCACCGGCTTCACCGCTCCGGAGCCAACGGCAAGACTATATAACCCGTATGCCAGCAAAAGGATCAGCGGGACGAACAGCGGCGCAACGAGGCGCAGTTGGAATTTCGTGGCCGGGTCGAAGAAGATCATGGTAGAGGCCAGCGAAAGGAAATAGGCGAAAACGTAGAGAGCGTTCAGGAACGGCAGCGGCTCCAGCCGCTTGCGGAAATCCAGGAGGCGCGCCAGTCCGAGGCGGACCGTCCAGAGCAGGAGGCCCAGCGCAAGGACCAGGATCAGCCCTTCAAAGAGGCCGTGTATCTTGAGAAGATATGAATGCCAGGCCTCCACCGGGACGAGGAACCCGGAAAAGGTCCGCACCCCCAGGCGGGCGTTCTCGACGGTGATGGGATGCCAGCCCAGGGCGCGGTTGGTGAAGCTGCCCCCCACCAACCAGTTGCGCGCCGACCATCCCAGGGACCAGGGAAGGAAACCGAGCAGCAAAAAGCCTGCTGTGCGGAACCGCTCCCTCCATGCGGCAGACAGGATGAACAGCGTGCCCAGGGCCGTCGCCAGAAGAGCCAGGGCTGCGTAGCGCGTAAGGTAGGCCAGGCCCGTCAGTGAACCGGCCAGGACAAGCCAGGTCCAGGCGCGCCGCGGGGTGGGGTTCTGAAAGTATACGTCCAATGCCAGAAAGGCCGCCAGTGTGAAGAAGATGTACAACGGCTCGCTCATGGCATTGGAATGGATGCGCAGCATGGCCGGCGTTACAACGAACATGACCGCCGCCAGCACGCCCACAGCGCGTGCAGCGGTCATGCGAAAGGCCAACCAGCCGACCAGGAGGGTATTCAGTCCGAACAATAGGGCGTTCAGCAGCCGCGCCGCCCGCAGGGGATCAATATCCAATATCCAGCCCAGCAAAGCCAGAGCACCCGAAAAGCCGGGCGGGAAATGCGTCACAATGCCGGCACTGATGAGCCAGATCTCACGATAACCCTGTCCGCTGAGCAGGCTGCGCGCTCCGGCGATATAGGCGATCGAGTCATCGTTAAGACCCAGCCCCTGCGGGGTGCTGTACAACAACAGGAAGAACGCCGCCACCGCCAGAAGCGGCAGCAGCGCCACGAAGAGAACCCGGCGGGAGGGAAGAAAGCGATCCATGCGTCAATGACGGATTCTACTTGCGAAAATCAAATTAAGATGGGAACACGGAGACCCATTCAGGATCTCCGTGTTCCTCCGGGCGTTCCGTTCAGGCGAACTCTTTTTCAAGCTTTTCGAAGTAGCCCTGCTCCTCAAGGAAAGCGATGATCCTGCGGGCGTTGTCTTCGGGGGTTGCGCCGAAGCCCTGCAGTGTGATCTCGGGATTGATCGGCGGCTCGTAGGGATCGTCCACCCCGGTGAAGCCCATCGGCTTGCCGTCCTCCAGCGCCTGGCGCGCCTTTGCGTACAGGCCCTTTACATCGCGGTCCTCGCAGACCTCCACAGGGGTATCCATGAAGACTTCCACAAAATCATCGCCCACCATCTTGCGCGCCTCGCGGCGGGTGGAGCGGTATGGACTGATGGCCGCGCAGACCACCGCCCCGCCGGCATGCACGATCTCACCGGCCACAAAGCCGATACGCAGGATGTTGGTATCGCGGTCTTCCTTGCTGAAGCCCAATCCCTTGGAGAGATGGGTGCGCACCACATCGCCATCAAGGATGGCGACTTCGCGGCCGCGCTCCAGCATGAGCGAGGTGAGCACCTGGGTGGTGGCACTCTTGCCGGAGCCACTCAGACCGGTGAACCAGATGCAGAAACCGCGCTTGTGTTTGGGCGGGTACATCTGGCGCAGGATCTCGGCTGTTTCAGGGCGGGTGAACCAGGCCGGGAGCAGGCGCCCCTTGGCCAGGTAGTCATCACGCACCTGCGTACCGGAGATGTTCATCGTGCGGGCGCCCGCGGGCACGTCCTTGGCCTCCACATAGCGGTCCTCATCGGGCAGGTAGACCAACTCCTCGAAGGGGATCATCTTGACGCCCAACTCGCTCTCGTAGGTCCTCATATTCTCCTGGGCATCGTAGGGACCATAGAAGGGCTTGCCGGTGGAATCCTTGCCCGGCCCGGCATGGTCGCGCCCGACCACGAAGTGGTTGGCGCCATGGTTGCGGCGGATGATGGCGTGCAGCAGGACTTCCTTGGGTCCGGCCATGCGCATGGCAAGCGGCAGCAGGCTGAGCATGGTGGTGCCCTTGTCATAATAGTTGTCCACCAACGCCTTGTAGATGCGAACGCGCGTGAAATGGTCCACATCGCCCGGCTTGGTCATGCCCACGGTGGGATGGATGAGCAGCGAGCCCTGGACGGCCGCGGCGGCGCGCTTGGTCAGTTCCTCGTGGATGCGGTGCAGCGGGTTGCGGGTCTGGAAGGCGACCACATTGTCGCAGCCCATCTCCTCCAGCTCGGCGCGCACCTCGGCAGGTGTGCGGCGCAGTTCGACGAAGTCATAGTACTTGGGAAGGTTGAGGACCTTCATGGGTCCCGAGATGCAGACCTTGTTCCACAGCGCCATTTCCGAGACCATCGGGTGGCGCGAATCGGTCGAGCCATAGGCCCGGGCCGCTTCCGTCTCGGGGTCCCAGTGATAGACCTCGTCCACGGTCAGGATGGCGATCACATCGTTGTTGGCGTTGCGCAGGACAATGTCCTCGCCAACGGTGGGCAGTTCCTTGGGGTCGGCGGTCAGGGTGATGGGCAGGGGCCACAGGGTGCCATCCGTCAGGCGCATCTCCTGCAGGACCCGCTCATAATCCGCCTTACCCATAAAAGTGGTGAGCGGTGAGAAACCGCCCGTGGCGATCAGTTCCAGGTCGCACAGGTTGCGCATGGTGATCTTGATGGAGGGCAGGTGGGCGGCGCGCACCAGCTCCTGCTCCCGTTCTTCACCGGTCAGCACAAGGTTGACCAGTTTGCCGCCATAAGGCGTGATCAGATTGGCTTTCTTCATTCTTTTTACTCCCTTTGATAAAAATTTGAGACCCGCAAGGCTCCAGGGGCTCCCCACTCGATAACGATCGCGGACCCGCAGGGTCGTGTGGGTTTACGCACAAGGGGCCATTATACTTCAAAATTCAGCCAATGAATTTTAGCCTATTAGTACGGGGTCCTCTCCCCGGGGTTCCTGGCTGTCAGGGGCTGCAAAACAGATTTTTTGCCCTTTCGCGCAGGTTCGCATCGGGCAGGGACATCCCCTTCAACTGCATACAGACCTGCTCCCGAACGCTCAGATCGGTCAGCCGCTTCTCGATGGAAGCCAGGGAATCGAGATCCCCCTGTCGGGCATAAGCCTGGAGGAAGGGCATCCACTCGACCTGGTCGGCTGGGACGAAGCCGCCGCGGCGGGCCGCCACAGCCAGTCGCAGGACCTCCGCCCAATCCTCGCGCTGCCTTGCCAGCGAGGCCTTTTCATAATAGAAGCACCACCCGCGAGGAGGCTCATCCCCAAAGGCGGTGCGCGGCGGCACATGCGGACCCTCCGCGGCCAGGATATGCTCCGTCTCAGAAAAGGGCGCCATGAGGATAAAACGCTGCCCTTCCCTGGAAGATAGCTCCGGCTGGGCGCCGTCGATGACCTGCACGCAGGAATCCGCCCCGGGCTGTGTCAGGATCAAAATGTTCCGATAATTGGCATAAGTGAGGATGGTCCGCCGCTTGTCGTACACCTGCCGCACCTGCTGCAGCACCCTTTCAGTCGTCGTGTCGTTCGGAATGGCCGCGTAGATGTCCGGCTGGATCACATCCGGGCGAAGGGCCTCAGGGTAGTAGATCAGGTTCGCCGGTCCCCAGATGAAATAGTCCTCCTGCGGGCTGACCACCGGGTAGTGGGCCACCAGTGTGGTCCCCGGGAGGAGCTGCGGGACTCTCCAGGAGACCTGCCACCAGAAGGCATTCATCGAAGCGGTCTCCAACGCGTATCTCACGGAGTTTGCATGGTGAGTGAACACGGCCAGCGCCAGGAATAGCGCGATCGAGGTTTGGCGCGCCCATCCGGCTGGCAGAGAATAGGCTGCCCATGCGCAGAGCAGGGCCGCGCCCATGCTGGCGGCCAGCGTGTAGCGGGAATACTCAGGAAAGGAGACCGATCGGTTGACAAGGATGATGGGGGTCAGGCCCGCAACCGAACAGACCAATCCCAGAAGCAGGGCCTCGGTATGCCAGGACGGTGAGCCATCCTCAGCGGACGGTTGGAACAGCAGGACCAGCGCAACCGCCAACCCCGCCAGAAACAGTCCCACAAGGATCCGTGCGAGATCAAGCCCGGGCAGCAATTGTCCCAGCGGAACGAACCAGGCATACAGGACCACATCGAGGAAGTTATTGAGCAGGACCCCCGGCCAGCTCCATACCGCCTGCCTCGAAAGTGCAAATTGGGCATCCACATCCGTGGCGCCGCGCTCGCTGGTGAAAATATAGAGCCGCCAGAAGAGAAAGAGGCCTGCGATCAACGCGAAGGGCAGCCAGCGGAGGACCTGCCGAAGCCACCCGGCGGGAGAATTCCTTTCGCGCAGAGCCAGCAGCAGCATCAGCGCGAAGCGGATCAGCTCAAAACCCAGGAAATACTCCACCAAGCCGAGATAAACCCATCCTGAGAGCACTGCCCCGCCCAGCAGGAGCATCTTTTCCGACAAGCGCTCCACCAGAAAATAGCGGACTGTGAGCGCCAGGGAAAGCATGGCAAGGCCCAACGCGACGATCTGGGATTGGTAATCAATTGGATTGGGTTGGGATAGAAAACCCGGGTAAACGGCAAAAACCAGGGCCGCGAGGAGAGCGCTCCTGCCGGCCTTTGGCCAAAGCATCCTCAGCAGCCACCAGAATGCGATGGCGCCCAGGCAGCGGAACGCAAAGGCGCTGAGTTGGTACCAGAAAGGGCTCTCCCCAAACAGTTCATAGGCGGGGATCATTACATAGGCACGCAGCGGGCGGTCGATGCTGAAGATGGCGTGGAAGGCCTGTGGTCCATTCGCCCGGGCCGCATACATCAGGTACCAATCATCGTGCGAATAACCGAAAGAGGCAGCCAGAGGAAGGTAGGCCAGGGCTGCAACGGCCACAATGAGCAGAGCGGAGCGCAGGCCGGGGCCCGGAAGCCTCATACCCGGACTCTCAGCCCGGAACGCTGGGATTCCTTGGCCGCCAGCGCGACTTTCATCGCCTGCACGCCATCCTCCAGCGTGCAGAGCGGCTCGGACCTCCCGTTGGCCACCTCGATAAAGTGGCGGGTCTGAGCGAGAAAGAGGTCGTTGCGCTCAAAGCCCAACGGGGGCACATAAGTCTCCACCCGCGCGGCGGGTGGATTAGCCTCACAGGCGCCGAAATTGGCGGGCATGATCAGGGAATGCAGAACCCCGTCGGTGTTGTCCCAGCGCAGCGTGCCCTGCGTTCCCACGATCTCGAAGCGATGCACGGGCGGCCTCTGGAAGTAATTCAGATGCACGCCGCCCACGGCGCCCGCGCTGAACCGCAGCCCGATCTCCGCGGCGTCCTCCACCTCCAGCTCCAGCGGGGACAGATGGCCGTTGAACGACCAAACCTCGGCGATCCCGCCGATCAGGAAGCGCAAGTAGTCGAGGGGATGGGTGAGGGTCACGATGACACCCCCACCCAGGTCTGCGCGGGCGGCGTAGCTGGTGCGGTAATCCTCCCAGGGATGCCAGTTCGGAAGGTATTCGCCCCAGTGAGCGTGCGCGGCGAGAACCTTCCCGAGACGGCCCTGCGAGATCAGCTCGCGGGCCTGGTTCAGCGTGGGATGGTAGCGGAACTGGAAGCCCACCAGCACACGACTGCCGGTCTGCTGCATGGCCTGACGCAGGTCGTCCAGCCTCTCCAGCGAATGGGAGACGGGCTTTTCGAGCAGGATATGGCAGCCGGCGCGGGCGGCGGAGATGGCCGCGTCCAGGTGCAGGGAGGTGGGATTGCCGATGATGACCGCCTCCGGCTTATGTATCCGCAACGCCTCGGCCAGGTCGGTCTCTACGGGAAAGCCCGCCAGTTCGTCATCGGGGAGCGTGGACCGGTGGGAGCGCAGCAGGACGAGGTCCTGCTCGCCCAGCGCCAGCAGGTTGCGAAAGTGCCGCCTGCCGATAGAGCCGAGGCCGACGATCAGGAATCTCATGGCACCTCTTTTACCAGTCCAGCCCTTGTTCGTAACTCCAGCGGATCAGCATCTCACCCGCCATATCCTTGAAAGCTGTTTTATCGGCCTGCGTGAACAGCCTACGCCAGTTGCCGGCCTGGCCCTTGGGGAGGAAGGAAGCGATCGCCTCGCCGCGCCTGGCCTGCCACTCTTCATCGGGGTTGGAGGCAAGCTCCTCAACGACGGTTTTCTCAAGGGCGGGGTCGGCCTGCACGCCGAGGAACTCCCACAGCCTGCAGATCTCCTGGAAGGGCCGCGTAAGCAGGTCCTCATAGCGCAGGCTGAAGTAATTCCTGTCGTATAAGCGGCGGCCCTCCGCTTCGGTCTCTTCCAGGTTCTGCACCCAGCCCTGCGCCAGCCTGCGGATGACCGCATCGGTGAAGATGGAGCGCCTGCCGTCTGTGAAGGGAGCCTGGTCCCGCTTCAGATCCTCGATGATGCGGCGGTCCTCGGGCTTGAGGTACTTCGATTCCTCCACCAGGTTGCGGAAGCGCTCGGAGACCAACACATCGCGCCCATCACGGACGATATAGACGAGCTTCGCATCGGGATAGACGGCGTGCAGATCGCGCACGGCCTGCCCGTGGATGGTGGAGGAGGGGCTTTTATCGCCCACGATACGCTTCCCGAGGCGGGCGGCATCGCGCTCCATGATCAGGTCCGCGGCGGCGCGCAGGACCAGCGGCGAGAGGTCGCCCCCCTGGTTCCAGCGGTTGGACTTGCGCCTCAGCCATTCCTCGGCCTCGGGCGTATCCACCAGGGATTTAAGCAGGGGCCGGCGTGTGAAGAAGTGCGCCTGATAATTGCAGTGCACTTCGGGGTGCAGGCGCGCCAGCCGCATGAGCAGCGTGGTGCCGGAGCGGGCATGTCCGAAGATGAAGTATTTGTCGCGCGGGAAGAACTGCCGGACCTCCGCAACCTCCTGCGCAGTGATGGATGGGATCCCACCGCGTTGGACTTTGGCAGGCTGGCCTTTCAGAAGGATGCGAACGGCGGCTTTGATGCGGGTTGCGAGGTTCATGAGGGCTTTTCTTTCGGATGCCTACCGGACGGCAATCTGCGTGGCGGGGGTAACGGTCGCGGCAGGTGCCTTCGCCGTCGGAGTGCGCGTGGGGGTGTGCGAAGGCGTGGACGTGCGGCTGGGCGTGGGAGTACGGGTCGGCGTGCGCGTGACCGTGGCGGTGGAGGCGGCGGTCAGAGTCAGGGTGGGGGTGGGCGTGCGGAAGAGGCCGCGGTAGTTGGTCTCGATGGCGAGGAAACCCAGCACCACCGGGATGAACAGCGCGACCAGGATGAAGTTGATGACCTTGTTTTTCATGACAAGCCTCGGGGCTAGCGTCTCCAGATCAACATCAGCAGCCCGGCCAGGCAGACCAGGATACCGAGGATGTTGACCCAGTTGAAGCGGTCCTTGAAGAGCAGGATCGCGACCGGGACGAGGATGAGGGAGGCCGCGACATTGACGAACACAGCGGCCAGGCCCAGGTTCCAGCCGGAGCGATACACCAGCAGAAACCCGAACTCAATGCCGACGATGGCGATGCCCAGCAGGAGGCTGGCCCAGTTCAGTCGGCGCAGCTCGAACAGGACGCCGTTGGGGCTGGGGAACAGGAGGGCGATCCCCAGGGTGATGACCAGGGCCACCAGGTAGGTGAAGCCCAGCGAGACCGGGAAGTTCACCTGCGCGGGGGTGCTCCTGGCGCTGAAATGGTAGAGGGCGCTGGAGGCGATGGCCAGCAGGATGGAGATGGTGAAGAGGGACATGGGTTTCATCACGGCGGCTTTATGAGTGTAACATGCGCCCATTTGCACCCAAATACGCAGCGGTAGTACCTTCGCATGGCATTTCAGATCTGTATATCAGATGAGAGCGGGGCGCGCCTGCTCCGCGGGCGAAGAATGCGGTGGAATCTGCCATATAATACCATTGTGTGCCATCCCTCCCCCGCTTTAGAAAGGAGCCTGCCATGTCCGTCGCCCGTGTAACCGAGATCAAATCCTCCTCCAAGACCAGCTTCGAGGACGCCGTGAAGGAGGGCGTGAGCCGCGCCTCCAGAACCCTGAAGAACCTCAAGTCGGCGTGGGTGCAAAACCAGGAAGTCCTGATCGATGAAGAAGGCAATATCAGCGAATACCGCGTGCACCTGAAGGTCACTTTCATCCTCGAGGAGTGAGCGCCGGTTATACCCTCCATCGCCAAAGGGACCCCGAAGGCCCGTCTTCCGATGAGGCGAGGGCAGTCCCTTTGCCAGGCAAAACGGAAAAATTCGTTGTATCGGGCGGCGTTCCAAACAGCCGCTCATGTTCCACG
>CAYMQX010000028.1:0-5302 GCA_964392495.1 uncultured Anaerolineaceae bacterium | reverse complement strand
ATGCGGCACAGGGATCTCCAAAGTGAACGCGGTTAACACGGATCGGCTATGGGTTGGCGGGACCCCGGAGGGATTTTTCACCAGAGGAGGCCTTCGCCGGGCAGAGCATGGCGGTCAGCCCTGCAGGAGGTCACCCGGCAGTCGCTCAGGCTCCCCGCGCAAATGACTGCCGGAAGTATCTCAGGTAAAACAGATTCAGGATCAGGTAGCCGAATATGATCAGGGGAATGATCGTTATAAATTTCAGCGCCTCAGGCGCCATCAAACTTAGCAGATAGGCAATGAGAAAGTAGGGAATGTAGAATTTCAGTATGGATTTCCTGACCCTTCCGTTCAATTCCCCGGGTTTAAGAAATAATCGCGGGATAAATGCAACCGTCGCCCAAAAAGAGAACATGCCCAGTTGGAAAACGAGCATGACGATGAAATTCGCATCCGGGTCGCTCCAGGGGGAAAGACCGATAAGAAACCACTCGATCATGAGGCCCACCAGGCCATAAAGGAAATAATGGATCATTTCCTGGAGCGGTTCCCTGCTGGTGAACCGGCGGATGAGCTGGCTGGAAAAATATACGAAGGTCAGGAATACGGGGAAGACGATCAGCAGGGTAAACAGGTAACCCGCGAGGTCATGCTTAAGCACAACAATGGAGAGGAATTCCTCCACCGTCGCAAAGGCAGAGCCGATCGCTACAAACGCAAGGAACTTTTTCACGGCTGCATCTCCTCAAGCAAGGGGAGTCCGCCCGTTGAATATCCAAAGGTCGCCGGGGTCTCTGGCGGGGTGATACGCTACGCGAAGGGGCGCGACCTGCGAGGCCGGGAAGACAGGTCTCACAAGCGGGGCTCTCTTATGATCCTGCGGCTGGCTGCCGCAGGATCTTCTCCATCGCTTTCCCTTTTGCGAGCTCATCGATCAGCTTGTCCAAATAGCGTATTTTTTGCATCAGTGGATCATCGATCTCTTCCACGCGGACGCCGCACACCACCCCCCGGATCAGCGAGCTGTTCGGGTTGAAAGCCGGCGCCTGGGCAAAAAAGGCCTCGAAATCATTCCCCTGCCCGATCTGCGCTTGCAGCCCCGCCTGGTTATAGCCGGTCAGCCAGCAGATGATCCGGTCCACCTCTTCTTTTGTACGATCTTTGCGCTCCGCTTTTTGTACGTACATCGGATAAACATCCCCAAATTTCATCGCGAAGACCTGGTCTTTGGGTCTCATCATTCCTCCGGTGGGTCAGGTACCGATCAACAAGCCGTCTTCAGGGCGCCGCTCCGTCTGCGCCACCGCTGCCGGGGACACACTTCCCGGATGGGATGGAGGCGGTCCGGGTAGGCCCGTTCTCCTTGCGGGCTGCATTCCTCAAGGCGCAATCATAACGCTTTTCCCATGAGCGATCCTGATCTTTTTGAATTTAACAATACGGAAACAATTCCTCCCCCGGGTACAAGATGTGAGGGCAAGGGCGTGAAACCGGGGGTCGGGGCAGATGTGGGGCGGGAGTGCGAGGGAAATGCCCAATCATCCCCCAGGGAAGGAAAGATACAGGCGGCTGGGAGGCGGAGGGTTCAAAAAGAGGCTCCGGGCAGGTACGATAGGACGGGGGTATTATAGAACTTTTGTTCTATTTCGTCAAGAGCAAAATGCAGCAGAGGAGTGGGCCTTAAAGCAGATCATCCTGCTCCCAGTTGAAACAGCCGGTCTTATCTCATTCCTGATGTGCCGGCCCGCAGGTTCTGCAATGACACCGACCATGAGAAGCCGGATGGCCAGGCGAGCTGCGCATTGTCAAAAGCCCGTGGAGCGCGGCGGAATCCTGAGACCCCGGCCCTCCGTTTAGCAATCGAACACGGACCAGCAGATCTCGTTGCGCAGCCTCTGGTCGTCAAGAACCAAGGCCCGGATCTCCCCGGGAAGCTGTGCCTGCTGCCATGCGCACTCCAGCCGCCCGGCCTCCTCCGCCAGCCCCCCGGAGGCCGCCGCACGCGCCGCCTTGATCGCGTAGGCTGCCGCGCCCAGCTCGTGCGCGGCGACATGCGCCACAGCGGCCGCCTGCCCCGCGGCATACGCGGCGTAGCGCGCCGCTCCACTCAGTTCACGCGCGGCTGCCTGCGCATGTCCCGCCGCTGTACGGGACTGCATCATCCCGACCTCGCTGCGCGTCCAAGCCCGCGCCAGCTCGATGGCCTGCCGCGGCCGCCCGTCACCCGGCCGCCTCTCCTCGAAGAAGTGCAGCACATGCTCCGCACAGTCAACCGCCCAGAGCGCCAGCAGCCGGTGGTCGGAGTCTGTCAGCCTCCCCCCGCGGCGGATGGTGATGAACCTGGGGTCCCGCTCCTTCGGTAATATCATTCGCCGGTTCCTGCAGTCCTGGTGGAAGAATACCACATGACGGCCCTCCCCATGGTGTCAGTCATACAGCCCCATGGAGGGAAAGCCTCTCCTTATCGGTCCGTCGATCCCGGGCTATCTCTTTACTCCACTCCCCTTCTCCAGTATCTTGAGGATATACTCCGCGCTGCGCCTCCCCGAAAAGCCGTCTGTGAAGGTGATCTCCTGCTCAATGAACCTCCTGCGCTCAGCCCGGTCCAGCGAGGGATCGTGAAGATACAGGTTCAGCACATCGCATAGTTCCTTCGCGTTTGCGGCAACACGTCCCGCTCGGGCCTCGCGGAAGCGCTGGTGCGTGGGCCAATTCCCGATCTCCTTCAGCGGGAGCGAATACTTGCGGGGCTTGTTCCAGCCTCCCGGCACGTCGATCACCGCCGCCACGATGGGCGTATCGTGCACCGCCGTCTCCACCACCATCGTGGAATAGACCGTCACCAGCACGTCTGAATGCGCCATCATGGAGGATTTCTCGTCCATGTCCTCACCGCCATAATAGCCCAGCGAGCCTCCCAGCGCCACCGGCTTCACCACATGCACATGCGGGAAGCGCTTTTCCAGCGCGAAGATCTTCTCCCTCTCCTCCGCAAAGATGCGCGGCTTGTCCTGAAAGTGGGAGGGGTGCAGGCGCACCAGCAGCTGCGAGGGCGCAGCCAGCGCCTCCGAGGCGATCAGTTCCGCCAGCGCCTCCACGTTGGGGAAATTGGGCGCGAAATGCACAAAGGAGCAGGCATAGGAGATGAGGCGGCGCGCGGGGTCCAATCCGTGCAGGCGGAAGTACTCCTCGCGCGGCATCAGCCACTCGCCTCGGAAGTAACCGTCATAAGAGGGGATGCCGCCGATGTTCACCCGTTCCGGGCCCCAGTCCGAGCCGAGCACCAACTCCTGCTTTTGCAGCTCCGACCAGCAGGTGGCGTAGTCCACCTTCGCGCCGCGGATGGCGTAGCTGGAGGGGTTGTCCCAGCCGACAATGGCCGCCATCGTCGGGACCCCACGGCGGGAGGCCTCGCGCAGGAGGTAGCGGTCCAGCCGCCAGCCCGCCGTGGAGGCGATCACCAGGTCCGGGGAATATTTCTCGAACAGGTCGGTATAAAGATCGGGCGAAAAGCGGCTTTGCAGACTCACCAGGAGGCGGCGGGCCCAGGCAAAGGAGCGCAGGAGCAGGATCGCCAGCGCGGCCGGCAGCCACACGCCCAGCCGGAACTTCCAGCCATTCTCCACCCATACCTCCCAGACATGGCTGTCCATCGCCTCAGTGTTGATGCGCCGCGAGCCCCCCACCCGGCGCAGGTAGGCGAGGACCCACTGCCAGCGCGGCTTCACCCGCGCGGCATAGTCGGCGGCCTGCTTGAGGCGCAGGCCCTCGAAGCGCAAGCCGGGGCGGGTGAAACGCTCCGCGATGCGCTCGCGGGTCTCGTCGTCGGTGAGGACAACCACTTCCACGCCCGCCTCCAGCAGCAAGGGGACGAGGTCGCTCTGGAGGAAATAGATGATGGCCATGCCATGGTCGGCGGAGATGAAGATGCGTTTGGGCATATACAGGTTGTTCCTGGAGAATGCGATTGGGAGATTGCTTCGTGTCGCGGGGCGCCACTCGCAATGACATTGGATCAGGAATAATACCAGTGGAAGATGCGGTTATAGACCGCCAGCAGGGTCTTTTTGATGGGGGCGAACTCCAGCAGACGCCGCCTCGGGGAGGGCTGGCGCGGCTTTCCCGCCCCCTTCAACTCCCCGCGCAGGTAGCCCAGCGTGTTGCTCATGTTCATCGCCAGCGGGTCGGAGACCATCAGACGCAGCAGCCCGGCCTCGTTCATGCGCCGGTCCAGCTGGCGCACCTGGCCCATCGGCTTGTCCATATCAAAGGGCAGGAACTGCTGCAGCACGGACTTCCAGGCAGTGAACTGCCAGTGTGAGGCACCCGCAAAGGCGGTCAGGCCTTTATACTGGATGCGCCAGTCGCGTGTCTGTGCGTAGGACTTGCGGTTCTCCTCTTCGCTCTGCCCCAGTGAGAGGTTGAACTCCAGGTAAGTCTCCCAGGGGATGAACTGACCCTCCTCGACCGAGGCCTCTCTCCGCGCCCAGGTCAGCGTGCCTTCGATGAACTCCGGCGGTGTGCGAAAGGGGCGCGCCGTCACCATGCCCACACGCGGAAAGGTCTCCAGCAGCTCCACCGAACGCTTCAGCCAGCCGGGCGAGAAGAGTACATCGCTGTCGGTGTAGGCGATAATCTCGCCGGGGGCGCCGGCCAGCATCACGTTCCAGGCGCCACCCTTGCCCATATTCTTTTCAGATAGGATCAGGTACTGGATGCGCCCCGCCTCCTTCTCTGCGATCAGGAAGTCGCGCGCCTCCACACAGGAGCCGTTGTCGAACACCAGCAGGTCGAAGGGCAGCCCGGCCTCGCGGCGCATGGATTCCAGGCAGGCCTTCAGCACATCCAGGGTCTCGGCGTAGAAGCCGCTCAGGAAAGGGATATAGTTAAGCAGCGCGGCCGTGATCCGCCCGGGGCGGGCCACGTCCTTCACGAACTTGGCGGGGTTCTGTCCTTTTCGCATATCGGGTTCCGGTCAGGAGGGGCGCATCCCCAGCAGCCTTTGCAAGCGCCGCTTCCAACGTTTGGGGCGCACCACCTCCTCGCGCAGCCTTTCGGGGAGGAAGAAGAAGATCCGCCGCAGGAACAGTTCCAGCAGGCGGTTGAAACGCAGCCAGGTGAGGGGCGGAGGCGTGAACCCATCCTCCACCAGGCGGTGGGTGGCGTCCAGGATGGTGTAGCGCACCGCCGCCTCCCCTCCCGCCAGCCGGGTGTTCTCGTGCGTCTCGGGCAGGTTATGGTGGCTCTGCCCGCCCGGCAGGTGGCGGTAGTCATGGTTCTGGTGGACAATCGTGACCGAAGGCGTGCAGTCCACGACAGG
>CAYMQX010000027.1:0-15064 GCA_964392495.1 uncultured Anaerolineaceae bacterium | reverse complement strand
AGGACCGCCGGCGTTGGTGATGAGGATATCCAGGTCTCCGAACTTTTGTGCGGCGGCCTCGATCAACCGCGCGGGCAGGGCGGGATCGGTGACATCCCCGGCGAGGGCCAGCGTCTCGACGCCGGTCTCGGCGGTGATGCGCGCAGCGGCGGCCTGCGTCCCGGCCTCGCTGCGCCCGTTGACGGCCACACGGCAGCCCTCACGCGCCAGGGCGAGGGCGGTGGCGTAACCCAGTCCGCGCGAGGAAGCCGCCACAAAGGCGGCCCTGTCCTTCAGTCCAAGGTCCATATTCTGCTCCTCCTGTGCAGCGTCCCCCGATTGTAATGCATGCGGGAGGCGGGCTAAAAGAATTCCAGCCTTTCCTGCTCAATCATTCCATCGGGCCAATGGGCCTGCACCCATTTTGCAACGGTCCGCAGGGAGGCCTCCAGCACGACGCGGTCATTGCCCACCATGCCGCAGCAGATGACGGAATCCTGCCAGGCGTCCTGCAGGTCCATCTCGGCAGCCGAGACGTTGAACTCGCGGTGCAGCCGGTGGAGCAGGGGCTTCAGTCGCCCGCGCTTTTCCTTTAAAGAACTGCAGCCCGGCAGATGCAGGTGCAGGCTAAGCGTCCCGACCATGCGGCTCCATCCTTTCGCGCAGGACGGCGGCGAGGGCCGCGGCCTGCTCCTGCGTGCAGGAATCATCACGGGCGAGGAACTTCAGGCCGCGCTCGGGGTCCTCGCTGCGCCGTGGGACAAGCCACATGTGCATATGGGGTACGCCCTCCACCGTGGAGAGCTGGTAAATGTGCGGCGCGCTGGTGAGGTCCTTCAGGGCGGCATACACGCGCTGGAGCAGCGGGCCGAGCGTCTGCGCCTCCTCACGCGTCATCCCTGCATAGTCGAGAAAGTGCCGCCGCGATTCGACGAACAGCGTTCCGAGCGGACCCAGCCTGCCCGGCGCATGGCAGACAAGCCAGCGCTCACCCTCGAAGATATAGCCTCCCGGCGGGGCTTCTTCCAATCCCCTGTGCTTGCGGCAGATGAAGCAGGATTCGATGTTCATTTACTTGTCAGGTGAACTGGTGATTTACGGCCCGGGGTTTCAGATTTACAATGCCACGCATGACCAACACCGAGACTGCTTACAACCTGGCGCTGGACTACATCTACTCTTACGTGGATTATAGCCTCAAACACTCCTCGGAGCTGGCGCGCGCCGACTTCAACCTGGACCGGATGCGCGCGCTGATGAAGGCGCTGGGCGACCCGCAGAGCCGCTACCCGATCCTCCACGTGGCGGGGACGAAGGGCAAAGGCTCGGTTTGCGCGCTGGCGGCCTCGGCGCTGCAGGCGGCGGGCTACAAGACCGGCCTATACACCTCGCCGCACCTGCTGGATTTCGCGGAGCGCATCCAGATCGACGGACAGCCGCTTTCGCATGAAATCTTTGTGGAACTGGTGGAGGAGATCAAGCCGGCGGTGGCAAGCATCGAAAGGCTGACCACCTTTGAGATCACCACGGCGCTGGGATTTTTTGCCTTTGCGCGGGCGGGCTGTACGGCGGCGGTCATCGAGGTGGGGCTGGGGGGCCGGCTGGATGCGACCAACGTGGTCCTGCCCTGCGTTTCGGTTATCACCTCGCTCAGCTATGACCACATGGCGGTGCTGGGCGATACGCTGGCGAAGATCGCGGCGGAGAAGGCGGGGATCATCAAGCCGGGAGTGCCGGTGGTCTCGGCTCCGCAGAAGGGGGAGGCGCTGGAGGTTCTCTTGCGTATAGCCGGAGAACGAGGTTGTGAGACGAGGCTGGTGGGCCGCGACCTCCAGGTGGAACCGGTGCGCGGCTCGCTGGATGGTCAGTCTCTGCGGATCATCGAAGGAGGCCGCGGGCGGCGCTTCCGCATCCCTCTGCTGGGGCTGCACCAATTGACCAACGCGGCCACTGCCTACGCGGCGCTGAAGGCGGGAGGGATGCGCGTCCCGGAAAAGGCCATCCGGGAGGGTTTCGCGAATGTCCGCTGGCGGGCCCGCTTCGAGGTGGCGCGGCGCGACCCGCCGGTCATCTTTGATTCAGCCCACAACGAGGATTCCTTTGACCGGCTGCGCGAAACGCTGGATACCTACTTCCCGGGGAGGCCGCTGCATCTCATTTTCGGCGCCTCGGAGGACAAGAATATCCCTGGAATGTTGGGTGAGGTCAGGAGGCGCGCCGGGCAGTTGATCCTCACCAGAGCGGACCACCCGCGCGCCCTTGCGCCGGAACACCTGGCCGGGCTGGCGGAGGAGGCAGGGCTCCGGCATGAGACCATCCTGCCGGTGGAGGCGGCGCTCTGGCACGCCCTGGCGCTCGCTCGCCAGGATGGCGGGATCGTGCTCTCGGCAGGCTCCATGTTCGTCACCGCCGAGGTGATGGCCGCCTGGGAGAAGATGAACGCCCAGCCGCGCATTCAATCGCCCGCAGAGGAGCGCTGAAGAGATCAGCAGTGGAATGATACAATAAGTCCATCCCCGTCAGTGTGTGAATGGAATAGAGATGAACCACGAATGGAATGAAGAAGAAGACAATTTCAATCTGGCGCTTTCCCAGCGGACCGAGGAACTGTACCGCATCCCCAACCGCCAGGTGAATGAGCAGGGGCTGATTGAAGCCGCCGTACTGCCGCTGCGCGATATGGTCATCTTCCCGCGCATGGTCTCGCCCATCTTCGTGGGGCGCGAGTCTTCGCTGCTGGCGGTGCAGGAAGCCCAGCACAAGGAATTGACCGTCATCGGGCTGACGCAGAAAGACTCGGAGGTCGAGAATCCCGGCGCGAACGATTTCCTGCCGGTGGGCGTGGAGATGGCGGTGGGGCGCCTGCTGCAAATGCCGGATGGCTCCCATTCGGCGCTGGTGCAGGGACGCCGGCGCGTCGAGATCGTGGAATTCCTGCGGACCCAGCCCTACCTCAAGGTGCGGGCGCGCGTGGTCTTTGAGCCTTCCGCCGCCGACCGCCAGACGCAGGCCTTGATGCGCAACGCCCTGGACCTGTTCGAGCGCTGCGTGCAGCTCGACCGCTCCATCCCGGAGGAGGCGCATGTCTTCGCGATGAATATCTCGGAGCCGGGCTGGCTGGCGGACATGATCGCCACCTCGCTCTCGCTCACCTTCGAAGCCCGGCAGGCCCTGCTCCTGATGGTGGATACGCACGCCCGACTGCAGCAGCTCAATACCATCCTGGCACAGGAGGTGGACGTGCTGGAGCTGGAGGACGAGATCCACAGCCGCGTCCAAAGCGAGGTGGACCGCAGCCAGCGCGAGTATTACCTGCGCGAGCAGATGCGCCAGATCCAGAACGAACTGGGGGAGGGGGATGTCTTCACCCGCGACGTGAACGATCTGAAGAACAAGGTGCAGGCTGCCAACCTGCCCGAGGAGCCGCGCCAGGTGGCGCTGAAGGAGATCGAGCGCCTGAACCAGATGCCGCCCATGGCGCCCGAGGTGGGGATCATCCGCACCTATATCGACTGGATCGTGGACCTGCCCTGGAGTCATGCCACCCCCGACAACCTGGATGTAAAGAATGCGGCGCGCGTTTTGGAGCGCGACCACTACGGCCTGAAAAAGCCCAAGGAACGCATCCTGGAGTACATCGCGGTGCGCTCGCTGAAGCCCCGCAAGGAGCGCCAGCCCATCCTCTGTTTTGTGGGTCCCCCCGGCACCGGCAAGACCTCGCTGGGGCGCTCCATCGCCGAGTCGCTGGGGCGCAAGTTCGTGCGCGTCTCGCTGGGAGGCGTGCGGGATGAAGCCGAGATCCGCGGCCACCGGCGCACCTACATCGGCGCGCTGCCGGGACGCATCCTGCAGACCATGAAGCGGGCTGCGAGCGTGAACCCGCTCTTCATGCTGGATGAGATCGACAAGCTGGGCTCCGACTTCCGCGGCGACCCCGCCTCGGCCATGCTGGAGGTGCTCGACCCCGAGCAGAACTTCGCCTTCAGCGACCACTACCTCGAACTGCCCTACGACCTCTCGAAGGTCATGTTCGTGACCACCGCCAACACCCTCAACAGCATCCCCCCGGCGCTGCTCGACCGGATGGAAGTGATCGAGTTCCCCGGCTATATTGAGGAGGAGAAGCTGGAGATTGCCAACCGCTATCTGATCCCGCGCCAACTGCAGGAGAATGGCATTGACGAGCTGGGCATCAGCTTCGAGGAGGGGGCCATCCGGCGCATCATCCGTGAGTACACCTACGAAGCGGGCGTGCGCAACCTGGAGCGCGAGATTGGCCGGGTGTGCCGGAAGGTGGCGCGCCTGAAGGCTGAGGGAAAGAAATTTCCGCCCGCCATCCTGGCCGAGCACATCGAGAAGTTCCTCGGGCCGCAGCAGGTCTTCCCGGCGGAGGCCGAGCTGCAGGACGAGGTGGGTGTGGCGACCAGCCTGGCCTGGACCGAGGACGGCGGCGTCATCATGCCGGTGGAGGTGGCGGTGCTGGAGGGCAAGGGCAGCCTGCAAATGACCGGCCAGATGGGCGAGGTCATGCAGGAGTCCGGCCAGGCCGCCCTGACCTATATCAAGTCGCGGGCCGGGATGCTCAACATTGACCCGGAGGTCTTCGAGCGCATGGACATCCACGTGCACATGCCGGAGGGCGCCATTCCCAAGGATGGGCCTTCGGCGGGCATCACAATCGGGACAGCGGTTGTCTCCGCGCTGACGGGACGGGCCGCCTACCGGCACGTGGGCATGACCGGCGAGATCACGCTGCGCGGGCGCGTCCTTCCCATCGGCGGGGTGCGCGAAAAGGTGATGGCCGCCCACCGCGCCGGCCTGAAGACGGTCATCCTGCCCGAAAAGAACATGAAGGACCTGGTGGACCTGCCGCGCACGGCCCGCACGGAATTAAAGATCATCCCGGTCAAGCACATGGACGAGGTGCTGCTGGCCGCCCTCAGCCCGGAGCCGGTCATGGAACCGCCGCGCCCGCGGCGCACTGCGCGGGAGGATGCGGGTGAGGACAGCGACTAGGGACAACCCCCGGCGCATCCATAGATGACCATCCCGCTCACCGGCAAGGTCGTGCTGATCACCGGGGCCTCCTCGGGTTTTGGCGAGCAGGCGGCCCTGCTGTTTGCCGCGCAGGGCTGCAGGGTGGCGCTGGCCGCCCGGCGCGTGGATCGGCTGGAAGCCCTGGCCGGGAAGATCCGGGTGCAGGGTGGGGAGGCGCTTGTCATCCCCGTGGATGTAACCGCCCGCGAACAGATCACGGGCATGGTGCAGGCGGCGCTTGAGCGCTGCGGGCAGATCGACATCCTTTTCAACAATGCGGGCTTTGGCAGGCTGGACTGGCTGGAGCAGCTGGATCCGGAAAGGGATATCGAGGCTCAGGTACATGTCAACCTGCTGGGAGTCATCCAGACCACGCGGGCGGTGCTGCCGCACATGCTGAGCCGCCGCAGCGGCCACATTATCAATATGTCTTCGGTGGCCGGGCTGATCCCCGCGCCGCTCTACACGGTCTATTCGGCCACCAAGTTCGGGGTGCGGGCCTTTACCGACGCGCTGCGCCGGGAGGTCTCGCCCTTTGGCATCCGCGTGACAGGCATCTATCCCGGCCCGGCTGCCACCGAGTTCGGTGAGCATACCGGGCGGCATTCGGCGCGCGGGCTGTTCCGCCGGTTGGGTTTCGTGAAACTGTCCCCGGAGGCGGTCGCCGGATGTGTGGTAGGGGCGGCCAGGCGCCCGCGCCGGACGATCGTCATTCCCTGGTGGTTCCGGGTGGCGAGCGGCTTCAATGCCCTCTTTCCGTGGGCCACGGACCGGTTCCTGGAATATACTTTTACCCGGCCCTATCATAAGATCGAGGAGAGACCAAAATGACACGTGCCCGCCTGCAAAAATTGACCGCCTCCCTGCAAGCCTCGGGGCTGGATGCCGTGGCGCTCAACCCCGGCCCCACACTCAAGTATCTGACCGGCCTGAGCTTCCACCTGATGGAGCGCCCGGTGGTCCTTTTGGCCGCGCCGGGCAAGGACCCGGCCATTGTCCTGCCGGTGCTGGAGAGGCTCAAACTGGAGCAGCTCCCCTACCCGGTGCAGGCCTTTCCCTATGGTGAGGACCCGGCAGAATGGGAGCAGGCCTTCCGCGCCGCCTCGCAGGCGCTGGGACTGGACGGGAAGCGCATCGGTGTGGAACCGCGCGCCATGCGGCTGCTGGAGTTCGGCTTTGTGAGGGGGGCTGCGCCTGAGGCCGATTTTCCGGACGCCTCACCGGCGCTGGCGGCGCTGCGCGTGTGCAAGGATGAGCAGGAGATCGCGGCCATGCGGGAGGCAGTCCAGATCGCCCAGCAGGCGCTGGAGGCAACGATCCCGCTGCTGAAGACCGGGATGACGGAACAGGAGGCCGCCGCCGAACTGGTGGTGCAGCTCCTGCGCCACGGCTCGGAGCCCGAGCTGCCTTTCAGCCCCATCGTCTCCAGCGGGCCGAACTCGGCCAACCCACATGCCGCCCCCTCCGGGCGCAAACTGCAAAGGGGCGACCTGCTGGTGGTGGACTGGGGCGCGGGTTACGAAGGCTATATCTCCGACCTGACGCGCACCTTCGCGGTGGGAGAGGTGGATGCGGAATACGGGAAGATCCACAAGATCGTGCAGGAAGCCAACGCAGCCGGGCGCGCCGCGGGCAGGCCGGGCGTTCCCTGTGCGGCGGTGGACCAGGCCGCGCGGGCGGTCATCGAAGCGGCAGGATACGGCCCATACTTCACGCACCGCACCGGCCACGGCATCGGCATGGAAGGCCACGAAGAGCCCTATATGCGCGGGGATAACATGCAGACCCTGCAGCCGGGCATGGCCTATACCGTGGAGCCGGGCATCTACCTGCCGGGCCGCAACGGCGTGCGCATCGAGGACAATATGGTCGTCACGCAGACCGGGGCCGAATCGTTGAGCGATATGCGGCGCGAGCTGCGCGTGGTGGGGTGAAATGCCCTCCTACTGCGAATACGTGCGCCTGCATCCCGAGGATATTTGGAACAAGGCCTATCACGATGGCGAGTACGGCTTCCCCCTGGAGCACGACAACCGGCTCTTCGAGCGGCTGATGTTCGAGATCAACCAGGCCGGGCTGTCGTGGATCACCATCCTCAAGAAGGCGGATAACCTCCGCCGCGCCTATGAGGGCTTCGATCTGGAGAAGGTCGCCGCGTACGGCGAGGCTGACCGGGCGCGCCTGCTGGCGGACGCGGGCATCATCCGCAACCGGTTGAAGGTGAACGCGGCCATCGAGAACGCCCGGCGCATCCTGGCGCTGCGCGGGGAGTTTGGCAGCTTCAAAGGCTGGCTGGAGGCGCAGCGCGGCCTGTCACTGGAGGAGTGGACACGGCTCTTCAAGAAGACCTTCGTCTTCACCGGCGGGGAGATCGTGCGCGAGTTCCTGGTCAGCACAGGATACCTCCCCGGCGCGCATGATGAGGACTGCCCTGTCCATGCTCAACTGATGCGGGGATGAGGGAAGGGGCCGGGGGAGGCGGCCCCGGAAGCTTGTACACTCACGGCACCGATCACAACACACAGGAGTAACGCCTGATGACCGAAACACCGATCCAATGGACGAAGAATCAGTTCAAGAGCGCCGCGCCGGATGGCTCCACGCTGGAGGCCATGCTGCCCGCGGGTCTGCCGCGGAAGGTCCGCGCGTTCCACCGTCAGCTCCCTGGCTACCGCATGAGCCCCCTGAAGGCGCTCTCCAACCTGGCGATACAATTTGGTCTGGGCGGTATCTGGGTGAAGGATGAATCGGCCCGCCTGGACCTGCGCTCCTTCAAGGTGCTGGGCGGCTCGTATGCCATCTACCGCCTGATCCGGAGGCGCCTGGGGATGGAAGGCCGGGACCTGACCTTCGCGGACCTCATGGAGGGGACGTTCCGGGAAAAGCTGGGTGACATCACCTTTGCGGCCGCGACGGATGGGAACCACGGGCGCGGCGTGGCATGGTCGGCGGCGCAGATGGGATTCAAGTCGGTTATCTACGTCCACAAGCTGACCTCCAAAGGGCGCATCCAGGCCATCGAGCAGAACGGCGCGCGTGTCGTAGTGGTGGATGGGAACTACGATGATGCGGTGCGGCAGGTCTATCAGGACGCGCAGGAACACGGATGGGAGGTGGTCTCGGATACCTCCTGGGAGGGTTATGAAGACATCCCCAAGTGGGTCATGCAGGGATATACGACCATGCTCAGCGAGGTGCAGGAGCAGCTTGCGGCGCAGGGGTTAAGCCGCCCCACGCATGTCTTTGTGCAGGCCGGGGTGGGCTCGCTGGCGGCCGCGACCATTGGTTTCTACGCCGACCTGTTCGGCGCGGCGGGAGTCCGGACCTGCGTGGTCGAGCCGACGCAGGCCGCCTGTCTGTACCGCTCCGCACAGAGCGGGGACGGCCTGCCTCATAACGTGGAGGGCGACCTGGATACGATCATGGCGGGGCTGGCCTGCGGCGAGCCGAACCCGATCGCCTGGGAGATCCTGAAGAATTACGCGGACTATTTCGCCATCTGCCCGGACTACGTGGCCGCCATGGGGATGCGGGTGTACGGCGTCCCGCTGCGGGGCGACCCGGCGGTCATCTCGGGAGAGTCGGGTGCGGTCACGCTGGGGGCCCTGCGCTACATCCTGTGCCACGAGAGCGGGGAGGAGTTCCGCCGGCAGCTTGAACTGGGGCCGGACTCACAGGTGCTGCTGATCAACTCGGAGGGGAACACCTCTCCCGACGATTTCCGCTATGTCGTCTGGGAGGGTGGCATCCCGGTGCCAGAGCAATACAAGATGTATTCCTCCCGGTAAACCCAATCCAACAAGGCCGCCCGCGGGGAGCCTTGGCCTGCCGGGCGGCCTTTTATTCGCATGGCTTTCACTGTCCCATCTCATTCGCTGGAGATCCGGCCCGTCGTCCACGAGGAATTGGATGCCGTACTCGGTGTGTACAGGCAGTGTGAGGATTTCCTGGCGCTTGGGCCGGTGGCGGCCGCATCGATGGAGATGGTATTAAAGGATATGGAGCTCTCGCGGGCGGAGAACGGTCTCTTCTGCGGGATCTTCACCGCAGGCAGGGCGATGATCGGGGTCCTGGATTATGTACCGGGAAATTATTGCGGCGAGTCCCGCACGGCTTACATCGAACTGCTGATGCTGGCTGCTCCTCATCGAGGCCGGGGGATCGGCAGGTCCGTGCTGGAGGCCCTGGAGGACAAGGTCCGCGGGAACGTGGATGTGATCCGGCTGGAGGTCCAAGTCAACAACCCGGAGGCGCTGAAGTTCTGGGAAAGGAGCGGGTTCCGGATCATCAGTGAGCCCCGGCTGAACCCGGATCAAACCACTGCGGTTGACATGCAGAAGGAGCTCGAGTGGGAGGGGTGAGAGGAATAGCTTTGAAGAGAGCCGCTCCAACACGAATCTCCTTGAACGAAGAGAAAGACAGCCATTCAAAAAAGCAGAGCCCCGGGTTCAGCCTGGGGCTCTGTTATTTCTGAGCGGACGAAAAGGGAAGGAGGCTTTAGTTACTGCTCATCCCCGGCGGCTTCGGGCTGGTAGAGGATCTCCTTGACGAGGATCGTGCGCTTGCCTCCGGGGGTATTCCAGTCAAAGCTGTCCCCGGCCTTGTATCCCAGCATGGCGGTGCCGATGGGCGCAAGAATGGAGATCTTCCCCTGGGCGGGGTCGGCGGCCTCGGGAAAGACGAGTGTATAGATCATCTCCTCCTGGGTTTCCTTGTCCACCAGGCGGGCGGTGGAGTTGAGTGTGATCACGTCCGCGGGGATCTCACCGGGACGCACGATCGAGGCTTTCTTAAGCTCCCCGTCGAGCTGCTTCAGGTAATCGCTGCCGCGGTAGTCGGAGCGCTCGGATTCGCGCATCAGTTCACGCAATTTTTCGGCGTCGTTGGTGGTGATGAAAATGGTCGGTTGGTTCATGGCATTCCTCGCAGACAGACGATATTTCGGCGCGCGTAGGGAACATGCAGCCCGCGCCTGTGGAGATTGTAATCGAAATTCTGCAGCGGGCTTCCGAATCCTTTAAGATATCAGGAGTCCCCGCCCAGGATGTTCACAAAGGGGTTGCTGGTCTTCTCCCTGCCGACGGTGGTATCGGGGCCGTGGCCGGAGAGCAGGCGCGTGGGATCGGGCAGGGTGTAGATCTGCTCGCGGATGCTGCGCTCGAGGGTGGCGAAGTCGCCGCCGGGGAGGTCGGTGCGCCCCACCGAACCGGAGAAGATCAGGTCACCGCAGAAGCAGAGGCCTTGTTCGGCGAGGTGGAAAACGCAGTGGCCGGCAGTGTGTCCGGGCGTGAAACGCACCTCGATCTGCGAGGCGCCGAGGCGCAGGACCTGTCCCTGGTGGAGATCAATGGTCGGCTCGGGGCCGGGGTCGATGTTGAAGCCGAACAGAGCGCCTCCGCCGCCGGCGCGCCAGAGGACATGGTCGGCGGGATGGAGGGCCACCAGCGGGAGGGGGTTGAGGGCGTCCGCGATGGCGGCGGCGCCTCCGAGGTGGTCAAAGTGCGCGTGTGTGTACCAGAGGTGGGCGATGCGCCAGCCGCGCTTCTGCGTCTGCTCCAGGATGAAGTCGCCGTCCCAGGCAGGATCAATGACCGCCGCCTCAAGGGTATCGGGGTCGGCCAGCAGATAGGCGTTGGTCTGTGCGGGGCCGAGCACAAAATCCAGGATCTCAAGCATATTCGCCTCCGGGATGAGGGGCCAGCCAGAGCGTGAGCCCAAAGGCCAGGGCGATCAACCCCAGGCTGACGGGGTACATGAGTACGGGGGAGCTGTGGTAAAGCAGGCCGGAGACCAGCGGGGCCAGGGTGAGGGAGATGGAGGCCAGCGTCTCGGTGAGGCCGAAGGCCAGGCCCATCTGCGAGGGATGCACCAGCCCGCGCGCCAGGGCGTTCATCATGGGGCGCGAGGCGCGGAAGCCTCCCAGCAGGAAATAGGCCAGTGCATAGAAGGGCAGCCCGGCGGTGCGCCAGATGAGCAGGGTGAAGAGGGCGGTGAAGGCCTGGCCCGCCAGCATCCCGATGCGGGGGGGAAACCAGGAGCCGAAGGCCAGGGCGAGCAGGGCGTTGCCCAGCACGCCCACGCTGCCAAGCAGGCCGACCTGCCGGAGGTCGAGGCCGCGCACATCCTGGAGGAAGTTGGGTGTGAACTGCTGCGGCAGGAAAAGGGCAAAGACCACCACAAAGACCAGCGCCACGAAGCCCAGGTAACGACGGTTGTCGATCAGGCTGAGCGGCGGGGCTTTCGGGTCATGGTGGTCGCGGGGTTGAGGGGGCAGGCCGGCCATCACCAGGGTGGAAACGATGAAAATGCCCGCCGCGACCGCAAAGACCAGCCGCAGGCCGAACTGTCCGCCGAGCCAGCCGCCGGTGATCGGGCCCAGGACAGAGCCCAGCGCAAAGGCGGCCGAGGTGAGGGAGAGCGCCCTTCCCAGGCTCCAACTGCCGCGCGCCGCCGTCACATAGCTGTTGAGCGGAGAGGCAATGAAGGCGGTGAAGCCGTAGGCCCACAGCCCGGCTATAAAAAGCGGCAGCGAGGAGGCCAGGGCCATTGTGGCTGCTGCCAGCACGCCGATCAGCCAGCCCGCCACCAACAAGGGGCGGCGTCCCACGCGGTCCGCCAGATGCCCGGCAGGGATGTGAGAGATGACCATCATGATACCCATGCCGCCCAGGATGGAACCGATGGCTACCGGCCCGGCACCGAGCTGCCCAAGGTAGATGGAAAGGAAATAGACGAACAGGCCCTCCCCCATGCCCCAGATGAAGAGGCCGGCCGCGATCATGCGCAGGCTGCGGTTCAAGAGGCAGCCTCCACCCGCTGGATGAAGCGCAGCGCGGCTTCAAAGACCTGTCCGCGGGCGGCGTCGCGCGTGGCGACATGCCCGGAGTGGGTTACAAAGACGAGCTCCTTGTCGGGGGTGCCAAGCAGGGCGAAGTTCTTTTCAGCGTTGACCGGCAGCACATAGCCGTCATCCCTGGAATGGATGAGCAGGACCGGCACGCGCAAGCCGGGAAGGGCGCGGCGCATTTCCCTCAGCAGCCGGTCCAGTTCGCCGATGGAGCGAACCGGGTTCTGCGGGTAGGAGACGTGGTCCTTCCAGGCCTGCGGATCGAACCAACCGGAGCCGGGAGGCAGCCGGCTCTTGGGGATGAAGCGCTTGAACCAGCTCAACTGGTCAATGACCATGAGCAGCGGGTTGTGGGGAAGCTCGTTGGGCGTGGAGATGGCGACCACGCCGGGCGTCTCCAGGCGGGTGGCGCAGAGCAGGGAAAGCGCACCGCCCATTGAGAGGCCCACGAGGAAGACCCGGTCGGTGAGCCCGCGCAGGATCGCATGGCCGTCCTCCACACAGGCGAGCCAGTCCACGGAGCGCGTGCGGGTCATGTCGTCGGGATGGGTGGCATGGCCCGCCAGCCGGATCCCCAGGCAGGGATAGCCCTGCGCGGCAAGGAATTCACCCATGCCGCGCATCTCCTTGGGGGTGCCGGTGAAGCCGTGGATGAGCAGGCAGCCCGGCATGCCAGGGGCGCCGGGGAAGAAAAAGGGTTCGGCGGTGGGAATGATCTGTTTCATGGAGGAGACCCAGCCTTGATGAGATGATGAATGATTGATTATAGCGCGGGAGGGTGGCCGTGTCGCTGAGGGTGAATTGGACGGATGCACAAATCCCGCGCTGAACGGAGATGAAGCGTGAACGGAGAGGAAGCGCCTCCTGCGGACCTATCCCTCCGGCCCCCTTTCCCGGGATGAAAGGGGGAGAGGCTCTGCCAGCCCGGCCCAGGTCTCCCCGATCTGCCTTACTTCCCTTCCGCCAGCAACCTCGGTGGATTAATGGAGGTAAAATACCCTCCGGTTGAAATATTAGCGCATCGAGAAAAGGAGAAGAGATGACACAGAAACCAGCCGGCCAGGGCCGGAACAGCGCGCAGCCTGCGGAACGGGGACTTGACCTTTCGTCGCTGTTCGGGGTCGCTGCGCAGGCGCTGGCCGCCAACCAGTCCAGCCTGAACCAGGCCGATACCCAGAACCAGAACCACGGTGACAACATGGTGCAGGCCTTTAATATGATCACACAGGCGCTCGCCGGGCAGAACGGCACACCCAGCCAGCAGCTCAACCATGCCAGCCAATATCTGGAGCAGAACGGGCAGAGCGGATCTGCACACGTCTATTCCCAGGGACTGGCCCAGGCTGCGCAGCAGATGCAGGGGCAGACGGCGGTCACGCCGAACAATGCAGGGATGCTGATCCAGGCGCTGCTCGGCGGTGAACAGGCCGGCCAGACTGGCGGCGCGGACCTGCTCACCTCGCTGCTCACGGGGCAGGCGGGTGCGCAGCAGCACCAGCAGCCCTCACAGCCGAGCGGCGCAGACCTGCTCGGCAGCCTGCTGGGTGGGGGGCAGCAGCAGGGCGGGGCGGGCGACTTGCTCGGCAGCTTGTTGGGTGGGGGACAGCAGCAGCAATCGCAGCCCGATAACGGCCTGGATCTCGGGGATGTGATCAACGCCGGGATGGCCTTCATGAACGCCAAGCAGCAGGGGCAGGGTAATCTGCAGGCCGCCCTCTCGGCCATCATGGCAAGCGGACCGATGGGACAGAAACCCTACCGCCAGCAATCCGGCCAGGTGGTGGCGAACGCGCTGCTCCAGGCGGTGGCGGGCATGGCGCGCAAGTAGCAGGTCCGGCCTTTCCGAACGTGTAAAAGATCAGCCTCCGGGGTGGATATCCCGGAGGCTGTGCGGTTAAACGTGCCGGAGGGTTTTGGACGGGCTACTTGATCTGGATGTAGGTCTGGCCGTTGAAGACAATGGCGGCCCACTTGTCCGGTCCGAGCTTGGCCCAGGTATTCTTGCCATCGGTCCAGGTTTCGAGGACGGTGACTTCCTCACCCTTGGTCAGACCGCCGACCTCGGCGGAGTTGGCATCGTGATCCTTGCGGATGTGCAGGCTGCGGGCGGTGACGGTGCCCTTTTTGGAAGCGCCGGCGACCACGCCGGAGGCGGCCATCTTTTTCATGGCTTCCTGCTGGGCGGCGATCATTTTGTCTGCGGCGGCCTTGTCTGCTGCGGCTTTATCGGCGGCAGCTTTGGCGGCGGCGGCCTTGTCGGCAGCGGCCTTGTCCATGGCGGCCTTGGCGGCAGCAGCCTTGGCGGCATCGGCCTTGGCCTTGTTCTCGGCAGCCAGTTTGGCCTCCGCAGCGGCCTTCTCGGCAGCGGCAGCCTTCTCATCCCGGTCAGTCAGGGCGTCGATGGCCTTGTCGAAAATCGATTTCTTCTGGGTTGGCATATTCTTCTCCTTGTGGGTCGGTTATGATGGCGACATTATAAACGGAGTGGGGGGTATGTCAACTGAATTGGAGCAAATTTGTGGATTTACTGCGGGTCGTTCGTCCACCTTCCTGAAATGATATACTGCCTGAAACTCGTGAAATCCGCCGGGGTTAATGATTGCACAACCGGCGGTAAAGGGAACCGTTTGCCCAACCCGCAGCCAGAGCTGAAGGACGAAGAGGTATTGATCCAGGCCTCGCAAGGCGACAAGGAGGCCTTCGGGGTGCTCTACGAACGCCACGTGGACCGCATCTTCAATTATGTGTATTACCGAACGGGGAACCTGCATGATGCGGAGGATCTGACGGCGCGTGTCTTTCAGCGGGCCATGAACCATATCCACAGCTATACCGACCGCGGGGTGCCTTTCACGGCCTGGCTGTATCGTATCGCTCATAACCTGGTGGCGAACTGGCACCGCGACCGCAGCCGCAAGCAGGAGATCCCCCTCAACGACCTGCCTGTGCTGCCCTCCCGGGGCGACCACCCCGAGGTCAACCTGGTGCATTCCCAGGAGCAGGAGGGGCTGCTCAGGCTGATTCGCAAGCTGCCCGCCGAACGGCAGCACCTGCTGATCCTCAAGTTCGTGGAGGATATGTCGAACGCCGAGATCGGGCAGATCATGGGGCGCAGCGAGGGCGCAGTGAAGAGCCTGTACCACCGCACACTGCTGGCTCTGCGCGACCAACTCGGTGACCAGCATATCACGCTCGACGGAG
>CAYMQX010000026.1:13828-15098 GCA_964392495.1 uncultured Anaerolineaceae bacterium | reverse complement strand
CCGGCCTCGCGCTCGGGCACCTGGTAGGTCTTGCTCAATTGTTGGACGTTAATGGATGGCGAAGTCATGCAGGCTCGCTCTCTCTCTGAGTGGAGAGGTGATTATATCACGATTAGAACGAAAGTTCTAGTGAGAATCGGGGGGCACAAAGAAGTTGTTGTTGATGTTCGGAAACGTCAATTAACTTTTCGCAAATTCAGCGTGACAAAATCAAACCGACCCTCACGCTGAACAGAGCGTCCACAGGGCGCGGAGATGAAGCGCGCCTTCGCTCACGTTCACGCTCACGCTGAACGCAGGCGAAGCGCGATTTGTGTTCAACGCGAGGGGCGCGGTTTCACTCGAAGGGCGAAACGCGGTACCAGATCTCCACGTTGACGTTGACGGTCTTGGAGTGCTGGACGTCGAGGTCGAGGCTGCGCTCCTGAGGGGAGGCGTCGGCCTTCATCATCATGGCAGCCCGGTACGGAGGGGGCTGCTCATCGTAGCCGCTCTCCACGAGATCGTACACACCCAGCAGTTTGACGCCCAGCGCGGCGGCGACCTTTTGTGCGCGCCCCTGGGCTTTGGCGAGGGCGGAATCGAGGGCCCTCTCGCGCGCCTCTTCCTCGGGGTAGAGCCAGTCAATGCTCTCCATCACGGCGTTCTTGCGGGCGGCGACGACATCCAGCAGCGCGGGGACCTGGCTCAGGTCATCGCAGCGCAGGCGCAGGCGGTAGACGGCGCTGGTGGATTTCAGCAGCGTCCCGCTGGCGGTCTCGAAATACATGCCTTGCAGGAATATTTTCCCGGCGGGAAAGCCGGCGGCATTAAGATCGTCCACAAGCTGGCTGACCTCTTTGGCTTTCTGCATGGCCTGGTTGCTGCCGACAATGGAGGCGCCGCGCACAGTCACGTAGAGGTCGGCATGGGTGGAGGAGATCTCTTCCTTGTGGGAGGCGGATATTTTGATGGTGTCGGGTTTGGTTTCCATGGGTCAATGTCCGTAGGTCCCGGCGAGTTGCATCAGGCCCTGCTGAAGGGTCTGCATATCGGCGGGGGAAAGGCGGGCGGAGGGGTGAAGGAGGAGATAGCCGGCGGGGGGCATGGAGTGATTCTCGAACACTTTCTGAAATTCGTCAACGTGCTGATGGTCGGGGCGGTCCCAATCGGAGAAGTCAATGTGGTGGCGGCCCTCGGCCACGTCATGATAGATCATCCAGGAGACCGGGGCGATATTGCTGTACCAGGGCCAGGTGGTCTCGTGGCTGTGACAATCGAAGCAGGCGCG
>CAYMQX010000026.1:1944-13728 GCA_964392495.1 uncultured Anaerolineaceae bacterium | reverse complement strand
TATTGCTGTACCAGGGCCAGGTGGTCTCGTGGCTGTGACAATCGAAGCAGGCGCGGCGTGCGAGGTCATGAACCTCCTGGCCGGGCCACTGCGGTTCGTCGTTGACGGGAGGAATGCTGTGGTCATGCCCGTAGGGGATGAGCTGGATCAGCAGGCCGATCAGGAGCAGGCCGGCGGCAAAAGATAAAACGGTTTTTATTCAAACTCCTTGTAAAACCCATAAAGGTAGGAAGGTCAGGCGCGGCTCCTTTCATGGATCCGGCTCATGGCATATTCGGCCAGGGCGGTGATGGTGAGGCTGGGGTTGACGCCGGGGTTGCCGGGCATGACCGAGCCGTCAATGATATAGAGGCCGGGATAGTTGTGGACCTCGAAGTCCTCATCCACGACGCCCTCGGAGGCGTCCCTGCCGATGGGGCTGCCGCCGAGGATGTGGGCGGTGGTGGGCAGGCCGAGCAGGTTCTCGCCGAGCGAGCCGAGGGGGATGCCATCGGTGCGGGCGGCGAACTGGCGGGTGAGGGTATGCGAACCTTTCACATGCGCGTGGATCTCGTAACCGGGCTCGCTGCGGGCTACCACGTCCCGCCGGAAGAGGGTGAAGAGGCTGCGCCCGCGCTGGAAGCGCATGCGGTTATCGGCGTGCTGCATGACGAGCAGGATGGTGACATTGTGCGCCCAGCCGGGCAGGACGAGCGCCTTCAGGAAGTCCAGTGGATGGGTGAAGGCCCATCCGAAGAAGCGCAGGAAGCGCAGCGGGAGGCCTGCATCCGTGTCGATGAGCGGGGCGGCGAGAAAACGCATCAAGGAGGAGCCGTCTGGATAGCGCACCGGCTCGATACGCGTGATCTCATCGTGGTTGTAGATGGAGGAGATGGCAATGCCCTCGGAGTAGTTGATCTCCGACTTGCGCGCCACCGAGCCCAGCAGGGCCTCAGAGTTGGTGCGGACCATGTGTCCCAGGCGCGGGGAGAGGCGCGGCAGGGAATTCGGGTCTTCACGCAGCCGGAGGAGGAGGCGCAGGGTTCCCATGACGCCGCCGGAGAGGATGACATGCCAGGCGAGGAGTTTTTTAGGAGCGCCCTTGATCAGGCGGGTGCTGGATCGGAAGGCGACCTCGTAGGCAGGACGGCCCTCCAGGGGATGCTCCCGGATGCCGGTCACCTCGGATTCAGCGAGGACCTGTGCGCCGCGTTTTTCCGCGAGGTGGAGGTAGTTCTTGGGGAGGCTGTTCTTGGCGTTGTAACGGCAGCCCACCATGCACCCGCCGCAGAAGCGGCAGCCGGCGCGCGCCGGTCCTTCGCCCCCGAAGAACGGATCGGGGACGGTCTCCCCGGGTTCGCCGAAGAAGACCCCGACCTCGGTGGCGCGAAAAGTATGCTCCATGCTTCCCTCGCGGGCCATGCCGCACAACACCTCATCCGCCTGCCAGAGTCTGGGGTTGGAGGCCACGCCCAGCATACGGCGTGCGGTCTCATAATGAGGCGCGAGGATCCGCCCCCAGGGCAGGGGGGAGTTCCAGGCCGGCGTGGCGAAGGTGGCCTGTGAGGGGATCTCCAGGACATTGGCGTAACCCAGGCTGCCGCCTCCCACACCCGCGCCGTGCAAGACCATGACACCCTTGAGAATGCTGATCTGAAGGATACCGTGGGCGCGCAAGGCCGGGAGCCATAGGTATTTCCAGATATTCCAGTTGGATTTGGCGAAGTCGGTGTCTTTGAAGCGTTTACCCTTCTCCAGGACGAGAACGGAGTAGCCTTTTTCCGCGAGGCGCAGGGCCGAGACGCTGCCCCCGAAGCCCGATCCGACAATGACGTAATCGTAGATCTGCTGCATGGAGTCCCTGTAATGAGGATGAGGGGATTATAGCGTGTTACGCAGATCCCGAAGGCGCGCAGGCGGAATGGGTGAGAGCGGGGGATCTTATTCGGGGGAGAGGTTGGCGACGGGGCCGGGGTGGATGCGGTAGTGCAGGATCACAAAGAGCGCCGTGGCCAGCGCGCCGACCAATGCACAGCCTGCCCAGAGCAGGTCCGGGTTGTAGTTGTCCATGACCAGCCCGGCGAGGACGGGACCGGCGGCAAAGGCGATGGCCCAGGAATTGCCGTAGATGAAGTTATAGCGGCCGCGCATCTCCTCGGGGGCGAAGGCGGCCACCACCGCGTTGGCGATGGGTATGGCGACCATCTCGCCGATGGTCAGGATGGCCATGGCCGCGATAAACCCGGGGTAGGTTCCCACCAGGCCGTACATCCCCAGCCCGATGCCGAAGAGCAGTGTCCCCAGGGCCATCATCAGCATGGGAGGCAGCTTCTCGATGCGGCGGGTGATGGGGAACTGCATGAGCACCACCATGAAGGCGTTGATGCTGATGAGCCAGCCGTAACCCGATTCCGGAACGCCGTGGCGGTTGCGAAGGTAGACGCCCAGCGTGGTATTCATGTTCATATAGACCAGCCAGGCCAGCAGGGAAGCTCCCACAAAGGCCATGAACTTCGCATCCCGCAGAACGCGGAGATATCCGCCGAAGGTCTGGGCGGTGGTCTCGGCGGGAGCGCCCTCGGGCTGTTGGGGTTTGGTCTCGGGGATCAGGAGGAAGACGAGCAGGGCCACGATCGTGCTGACAATGGCATCGAGGATAAAGAGGGCCATGTAGGAGCGGGCGGCGATAAAGCCGCCGATGGCAGGCCCGGCAACAATGGCAAGGTTGAAGGCCACGCGGCGCATCCCGAAACCACTGGCGCGCTTTGCTTCAGGCAGCACGTCCATGAAGACGGCCTCATAAGCCGGACCGCCCACATCCGTGAAGATGCCGGAGATGAAGGCGATCAGTACGAAGACCTGGAATGAATCGGCCAGGCCCATGAGCAGGGTGCTGAGGGAGGTGGCAAGCAAACTGAAGATAATGATGTTCCTGCGGCCAAAGCGGTCGGTGAGGGCGCCGCCGGGGAAGGCGCCGATGAAGCCGGAGATGGCAAAGACCGCGAACAACAGGCCCACCTGGGTCATGCCGATGCCAAAGCGTTTGGTGAGATAAAGCGCAAAGAAAGGGAACAGCAGCGAGCCGCCCAGCCGGTCGATGAAGTTGACCAGGATCATCATCCAGAAAGTGCGCGGATATTCGTGGTAGATGCGGGAGGCTTTTTCGAACATGGCTTTATTATAAATTACGTGTGGGCGCCTTATCCCGCCAGGAGGCAGTGACCTTCCCTGGCGGCTTCTTCAGAATTTGTGAGAGGAGGTGGACCTGCCGTCGGGGCCGGGACAGGAATTCAGCGAAGCAGCGTGAAGTTCCAGTTTTCGATGCCTTCCTTGCAGTTGGCAATGCCATCCGTGGAAAGATCGAAAAAGCACCATCCAAGGATGGCTTCCTTCGAGACAAAGCCCTTGTCTGCAAATGCACCATCCCGGATCCCGCCTACAAAGAACCTGTCGATATTTAAGAATGAACGGGAATATTTCCGCCGATATTCAAAATTGCGGTTGCCGTGCTGGTTGTTGTAATCCGCGACATCGACCCCGATTGTTTGCTTGGTGCCCTGGGCAAGCGCATAGAGGATCAGCGCCACGGTCGATTCTGCGTCCTTGGGTTTCCGGAAATTGATGAAACCTGTTGGCACGTAAAATATATAGGTGAATTTGTTCTTCTCCGCAAAGATCAATCCCTCCCCGGCGTCGAAGCCATAGGCAAGGAACTTATACCGGGTATGGAAGGAGCAGCCGTCCGTGCGGGCCATGTATTCATCACGCAGGGCATTGTATTCACCCTGGAGGACGACGCGCAAGTCCACGTCGGTGGCTGTGCCAAAGTTGGGCTGCAGTTGGCTGCAGAGCCAGATGCGCATGGCCCCCTTTTGTGCGTTAATTCTTTTTAAGGATGTAAAGGAGTTTGGATCCACATGGCCGTAGCCATCCGCGCCAAGAAGCCATAGCCATTGGCCGACCAGCCCTTGTTTCAGATCGTCCAATACCTCGGGAGGGAAATTGATCCCGGAGGCCGCGAGGGTGTTCATGACAGCCTGGGAAAACGAGAGAGATATCCCCGACCCAGTGCTCAGCGCGCTGGCAGGAAAGATCGGCAGCCCGCTGGCATCGGCTGCATCGGGAGGCGCAGTGGGTGAGGGGGTGAGTGTGGGGGAACCAGTAGGCTGCAATGTGGACGTGCTCACCGGTGTCGGGCTGACCGTGCTGGTCGGGGTGTTCGATGGCGGTGCCACGGTACCACAGGCCGTCAGCGCGAGCAGAAGGAGCAAGCCGTAAATGACCTTTTTCATATACCCTCTGATGACGATGTTTTACAGGCGTTTTTCTGTCAGTTGATCCTCAAGCCGGGGCGCAGTAATTCCATTCCTTGGCGGAATGCGGGCTAACCCTGGCGATCCCGCCATAGGCGGTAATTGCTGCGGATCTGCTCGATGTGGCCGGGGATGTGAGCGGAGTAGATCTCCAGCCAGTTATCGAAGGAGTAGGGTTCAGCGTACTCGGGATGGTGGACGCTGTGCTCAAAGACCGCTTCGGGCTGTTTCTTGAGCAGGGCGTGGGTGGTCTTGCGGACCAGGCGGAGGGTGTCCAGCGCATCCTGGATATCCTGGTCGTGATAGTCGAGGGTATCCGCCCAGCGGTCCTGGTCGTAGGCCATAAGCGAACCGCCGGGTTGGACGATGAGCATCCGCAGGCGCATGGCGGCGTTGGTCTCGGAATCGGCCAGGTGAATCAGCACCTGGTGAACGCTCCACTCGGAGGGGGCAGGCTTGAACTGCCACATTTCCCGCGGCAGTTCGCTGAGGGCGGCGGTCAGGAGGTCGAAACCGCGACCATAGAGCTCAATCTTCTCATCGCGTGCAGGCTTGTCCATCAGGACTCCATCTCGATCGCCATGGCCACGGATTCGCCGCCGCCCAGGCAGAGGGAGGCAATGCCGCGCTGGAGGCTTCGGTCGCGGAGGGCGTAGATCAGGGTGGTGAGCAGGCGGGCGCCGCTGGCGCCGAGGGGGTGACCGAGGGCGATGGCGCCGCCGTTGACGTTGACCCTGTCCCAGTCCCAGCCCTGGTCGGAGAGGAGGAGCCCATCGGCGAGGACCTGGGAAGCGAAGGCTTCGTTCAGTTCGATGAGGTCCACATCGTGAAGGCGCCAGCCGATGCGGTTGAGGAGCCTGGGGATGGCATGAGCGGGGGCGGCGAAGAGGAATTTGGGATCGACGGCAGCTTGCGTATAGCCGATTACCCGTGCGAGGGGGCGCAGACCATGTTTTTCGGCGTAGGCGCGGCTGGCGATGACCACTGCGGCGGCGCCGTCATTCATGCTGGAGGAATTCCCAGCTGTGACCTTGCCGCCCTCCTTGAAGGCTGGTTTCAGTTTGGCCAGGGATTCGAGAGTGGTATCAAGGCGCGGGCCTTCGTCGCGGTCAATAAGGGTGACCTCGCCCCTGCGGCCTTTTATCTCCACCGGGACGATCTCCGCCTGGAATTTGCCTGCCTGCTGCGCGGCGATGGCCTTTTGGTGGCTTTCCAGTGAGAAGCGGTCCATGGCCTCGCGTGTGACCTCGTATTCATCGGCGATGAACTCGGCGGCCATGCCCATGCCCCAGTTCTCAAAAGGATCCCACAACCCATCATGGAGGAGGGCATCGGTGAGCTGGGTATTGCCGAACTTCAGTTCACCGGAGCGCCCGGAGATGAGGTAGGGGGCGCGGCTCATGGATTCAAAGCCCCCCGCGATGAAGAGATCGGCATCCCCCGCGCGGACGGCCTGGGCGGCAGACATGGCCGCCTTCAGCCCTGACCCGCAGACCTTGTTGACCGTGGTGGCGCCCACCGAGGCAGGCACACCCGCGTAGATGGAAGCCTGGCGGGCGGGAGCCTGGCCTTCACCGGCTTGAACCACGTTGCCCATCAGCACCTCCTCCACATCGGAGGCCTGGATGCCGGCGCGCTCCACGGCGGCCTTCACGGCAAGCGCGCCGAGCATGGGAGCGGTGAAGGCGCTCAATGCGCCCTGGAAGCGCCCGATGGGTGTGCGGGCAGCCGAAAGGATGACAGCTTCCGTCTCTTTCATTGATCCTCCGTTTGGCGAAATACAATGAAATTATAGATGGTTTTACGCGAAAAAACGAACTGGTATCACAGGACCATTACAGCGCAGGTGCTTATGAGGAACCATCCGGAGGAAAGAAGCGCAGCTTCCATTCGCCTGCGCCCAGATCCTTGATGGAACTGAAGGGCGTGACGATCAACACCCAGGTGTGGCCGGGCTTGAGCGGGACCGGCGAACCATCGGCATGGATCCATTGGATGGGGCGGCGGAAACCGGTCTTTTTCTCATACTCACCGGAGCGCGTGCTCCACTGGATCGGGTAAGCGCGCCCATCGCGGAAGAGGTAGGCCGGGCCATTCCCGCCCTGGGCGAGGTCGATATCGAGGTTGGTGGGTGAGACGACCGCGTGATCGGTGAACAGGACGATCAGGTTCTCGAAGTGCAGTTGGCGCGAGGTCAGGCGGTCCGTGTCGGCGTGGAGTTGGCCTTCGGCGGCAGGGTCCGAGTTATCGGTGAAGCGCAGATAGGACTGCATCAGCGGGTCATACTTCCAGCCGGACTGGTTCAGGCGCGCGAAGAAGACATCCAACTGCGTGCCAGGCAGTCCGCCCTCGGGAGACAGGTCGGTGTAGCGGTTGCTGGCATAGTTGAACTGTGTATCAGCCTTCCAGTTCTCCTCCGCAATGCGATGCATGCGTTCGATCTCCAGCATGGCTCCGCCGTGGGCGGTCTCATGCACGACCATCGAGCAGGCGGGGATCTGTTCAAGCACCTCCTCGGAGGCAAAGGCATACACGAGGCAGGAATCCTGGAACATGCTGGCAAAATCGGCATAGATGAGACGTCCGGAGCGGACCGGGCCGACATCCGCAGGGACGGGCTCAAGCGAGGCGTCGGGGGTGGGGGCGAGGCCGGGGATAGTGACCAGGCCGGCATCCAGGTCCATGTTCGTCCGGTCTGCGCGGGCCTCCAAGCGGCCGGTGGGAGGGTCCACGTCGCTGTCCACGGCGTCATTGCCGGACTTGAAAACCGTGAAGCGCAGGGAGGCGGGCTGGACGAACTCGATCACATAGGGAGGGTCGGAGGGGGAGGACGGAGCGGCAAAGTTGAAGCCATAGAAACCGTTGCTGTCGGTGGTGGTTTGGTCGAGGCGCCGGCCGTGGGGATCGTAGAGATTGACACAGACGCCGCCTACGCCAGGTTCAGCGAAATCCTGGAGGCCGTCGGCGTCGGAGTCCAGCCAGACCCGGTTGCCGAGCACGATCTCCCCGGTCTGCACGAAGGGCTGCATACGGACCCCGCAGCCGCCCACCACGGGCACCTCAGGCCGGGGGAAATCCGCGTAGAAAACGGAGAGGAAGCGGGTGGCGCCCTCGGTGATGGAGAACTCGAACACGTAATCGGCGAAGGAAAGCCCAGCCTGGGGGCGTGCCTCGGCCGGGAAGTTGGAGATGGAGATCAGCATGGCCGGGAGCCGCATGGAGGGGAGGTCCAGGACGGGCTGGCCGGTGAGCGGATTGTAGTCGGAGGGAAAGCCGGCAGCCTCCGGTCCGAGGTCCACGGGCGTGGGAGTGGGCAGAGGCAGGGAGGGAGTGTTTGTCAGCACCGGGGAAGGGCTAACGGGGGCGGGGCTGAGGCCGGGGATGTTCGGAGGTGGGGTGGGGGAAATCACTGTAGAGGGGGAAGCCGGGGCACAGCCCTCCAGTATCAGGAAGAGTGCAAGGAGCAGGGTTGCAAGTCTGCGAGGCAGGTTCATGATCCTCCAGATCGTAGCCGGAAAGGAACTGAGCGGGGTGGAACGGGGTCCCGCATGCAGGCGTTGGAAGGCAGACTCAGCGCAGGGCCTCGCGCACGCGGCGGTAGGTATCTTCGAGCATTTCAGGCAGGACGCGCGTGGAGGCGGTGGCCGACATGAAGTTGGTATCGCCCCGCCAGCGCGGAACGATGTGTACATGGACATGGCCGGGAACGCCTGCCCCGGCAGCTTCGCCAATATTGACGCCCATGTTAAAGCCCTGGGGGTGATAGAGATCGCGAAGGACGGTCATGCAGCGGGCGCTGAGCTCCATCAACTCGGCGCGGGTCTCCGGGTCGAGTTCCTCCAGCCCGGGCTTGTGCTCGAAAGGGACGACCATCAGGTGCCCGCTGGTGTAGGGATAGAGGTTGAGAATGACAAAAGCCCGGCTGCCGCGCCAGGCGATCAGGTTTTTGGGGCCGTCGGGCTGCCCCTGCGCATGGCAGAAGATGCAGCCTTCGATTTTTTCGTTGTCTTCGAGGTATGTCATACGCCAGGGGGACCAGAGGTAATTCATGGGATGAGGATATTTTACCGCTTGTCTCACCGTTTTTTTTTATTTGCGGGTAGGGACCGCAGCCTGATTTTCCATTAAAAAGTAAAGCCATGAGGCAGCTGAGAGCCGCAGAAAGGAGAGAATCAGATCAAGGATCGGTGATGGTTTTTGCCGATTGACAAGCACCTTCAAGCTGGGTATCCTCCCCTGCATGCAGCCCTCCCTGTTCCAGGCCGAAAAGTGGACAGTCACGCGCCTGACGCTGTTCCTGCGCAACCTGATCGAATCGGATTCGGTTCTGCAGGACGTCTGGGTGAACGGGGAGATCTCCAACCTGGCGCGTCCGGCGTCGGGGCATCTCTATTTCACGCTAAAAGACTCGGGGGCAGCCCTGCGCTGTGTGATGTGGAAGAGCGGCGCGGCGCGGCTGCGCACCGTTCCACAAAACGGGGATGCGGTGGAGGTGCACGGCAAGCTCGGCATCTATGAGGTGCAGGGCAATTATCAGCTTTATGTGGACCAGGTCCAACCGGCGGGGGAGGGGGAACTATACCGGGAGTTCCTGCGGCTGAAGGCCAGGCTGGAAGCGGAGGGACTGTTCGATGCCGGGCGTAAGCGCCCGATCCCTGCGCTGCCGGGACGGATCGGGATTGTGACCTCGGAAAGCGGGGCGGCCCTGCGGGATATGCTCAATACGCTGCGGCGCAGGCTTCCGAGCGTGGATGTGGTCCTGGCGCCTGCACCCGTACAAGGGACGGAGGCGCCCCCGGCGCTGATCGCAGCGCTGGAACAGCTCAACCAACTGGAACCGGATGTGATCCTGTTGGCGCGCGGCGGTGGTTCGATCGAAGACCTGTGGGCATTCAACGATGAAACACTGGCGCGGGCGGTGGCAGGCTCGCGCATCCCGGTCATTTGCGGTGTGGGGCACGAGACGGATTTCACCCTGTGCGATTTTGCAGCGGACCTGCGCGCGCCGACCCCTACAGCCGCCGCCGAGCTGGCAACGGCGGTCACAAGTCAGGACCTGCAGGCGGGGTTGGAGGAGACCGAGCGGCGCTTGGGATCGTTAATCATGGAAAGACTGGAAGACCTGCGCACAGCCCTGGAGGGATTCGTTTCGGGGCTGCGCTACGGCTCGCCGGAGAGGCGGCTGCAGACGGAACGCCAGCGCGTGGACGAGTCGGCGCGGCGCGCGGTGAGCGCCTTCCTGCACGCCCAGGCGCTGAAGAGGGCGCAGCTGCGCGGGATGGCAAGCCGCCTGGAAGCCCTCAATCCGCTGGCCGTGCTGGGGCGTGGGTATGCGGTCATTACCCGCCAGGCGGACGGGGGCGTGGTGACGCGCGTGGACCAGGCCGGGGAACGCATGAATGTGCGCGTGAGCGACGGGGTATTCCAGGTGCGGAAGGATTGAAAACGGAAGGAGCAGGCATGGCAAAATCAGCGGGCCCAAAAGCGGTGGAAGAACTGACTTATGAGCAGGCACTGACCGAACTGGAGGAGATCGTGGCGAAGCTGGAGGGCGGGGAGAACCCTCTCCAGGAATCCATGCAGCTCTACGAACGCGGGCAGGCGCTGGTGAGGCGCTGTTCACAATTGCTGGAGGAAGCCGAACTCAAGGTCCGGAAAATCTCCGGCCAGGAACTGGTGCCCTTCGAGGCGGAGAATTGATGCAATTTGATGCCGTCCTTCAGAACAAGGCGCTGATCAGTGCGCTGATCGCCTGGCTGATCGCGCAGGGGTTGAAAGTCCCCTTCGAATACCTGCGCTCGCACAAGTGGAACTGGGCGATGCTGTTCTATGCAGGGGGGATGCCCAGCTCGCATTCGGCGTTGATGGTGGGGGCCACACATGCCATCGGGCTTCACTTCGGTTTCGACCATCCCGTTTTTGCGCTGGGGGTCGCCATCACCATGATCGTTGTGTACGATGCAGCCGGGGTGCGGCGCCAGGCAGGGATGCATGCCGAACGTATCAACCTGCTGTTCGAGGAACTGCTGAGGGGGCATATGTGGAATGAGAAGGAACTGCGTGAGGTGATCGGTCACACGCCGCTGGAAGTGGCCGGCGGAGCGCTCCTCGGAATTGTCGTCTCGACTGTGTATTGGATGATCTGGGGATGAAGGTCTAGAGGCCCCGGGGGGACCTGCGTAATCGACTCACCAGCGAGCGGGTAAGGGACAATACCTCCGGAACCCGCAGGAGCCAAACCCCAAAAAGGTAGAGCAGACCGCCGAGCAGAACGCCCACAGGGGCGACGAGCCAGCGCGGCTGGCTGCCTGCCAGAGCAAGCCAGAGGAGCAGACTGACGATCATCGCCAGGCCGGCGAGACCCGCCGCGCCGAAAGCCCGGAGAAGGCGTCCGCCTTCCAGACCGCTCAAGCGGCGGCACATGACGGTGAAGAGGGCGGCGGCCTCCAGAGCCGTGGCCAGGGAGTTGGCGAGTGCCAGGCCGCCGTGCGGCATCCAGCCCAGGCTCGTGAACCAGCGGGAGAACAGCAGGCTGAAGCCCACGTTGAGAGCCATGGCGGCTGTCCCGATCAGCACGGGGGTGCGGGTATCCTGCTGTGCGTAGAACGCGCGGGTAAGCACCTCCATGATCGAATGTCCCACCAACCCGGCTGCATACCAGAGCAGAGCCCAGGAGACCAACTGCGCCGAGCGTTGATCGAAGCTGCCGCGCTGGAAGAGCAGCGCGACCAGCGGCTCGCGCAGAAGGATCAGGCCGAGGCTGGCTGGTACGGCCAGAAGGATCACGCCGCGCAGGGAGGCGGCCAGGGAAAGGCGCAGTTCCTCCAGGCGGCCCAGGGCGTGCTGCGCTGAAAAGGTGGGCATGGCGGCGATCGCTACGGACTGGGCAATGGCGGCCTGCGCCATGAGCATAAGGGAGAAGCCGTAGGTGAGACCTGTCAGGCTGCCGGCGGCCATCTGTGAAGCCAGCCAGGTGTTGACCCAGAAGTTCAGTTGGACGACCGCCACCCCCAGGAGGCGGGGCCCCATCAGGACAATGACCTGGCGGATGCCGGGATCCTTCAGATCGAATACCGGTGAGTAGATGCCGCGCAGTTTATGCAGGGAGGGGATCTGCAGGGCAAGGTAGAGGGCGGCGCCGAGGACCACACCCCAGGCCAACCCGAAGACACCCAGGGAGGGGGCGAGAAAGAGTGCCCCGAAAATGATGCCCAACTGATATACGGCCGGTGTGAGGGCGGGGACGAAGAACACCTGGTGGGCGTTCAGGATGCCGACCACCAGGCCGCCCAGGCCGAAGAACAGGGGCGCCAGAAGCTGGATGCGCAGCAGCGCGACCGTCAGCGCGAAGAGGGCCGGGTCTGCGGCCAGGCCAGGGGCGAGCAGGTAGCGCACGATCTGCGGAGCGAAAACCCCGGCAAGCAGCGCCAGCAGGCAGAGGAGAAGCGTCACGAGGTTGGCGATGCCGGAGGCCAGCCGCCAGGCCTGCTGC
>CAYMQX010000026.1:0-1933 GCA_964392495.1 uncultured Anaerolineaceae bacterium | reverse complement strand
AGGAGGCCGGTGAAGGCGGGGATGAAGGCGGAGCCGAGAGCGCCGCCTGCCACCAGGAGGAAAAGTGTCTCAGAGACGCGGTTGGCGGCCAGGAAGGCATCCAATTGGTGTGAAGCGCCGAAGAGCCGCGCCACGAGGATACTGCGTGCCAGCCCGGCCAACTGCCCGAGGACGATCGCCAGCATGACGGTCCCCGCGGCGCGGGCGATCTGGCGGCTTCCGGAGGGGGTGCTCATGGGGGAGGATTATACAGCCTGTCATTTCGAACGGCTGCGCTATAATCAGGCGAACCGGTCCATAACGGTCAACACGAGGCGAGGGAGATCTTTTATGAAGCGAACCTGCTTAACCGTATCAATGCTTGTCATCCTGCTGTTGTCCTCCTGCACACCCCCCCCATTCACGCCTACACCCACGATCCCGGTGGATACCGAACCGGGGACCTCCGTCCCCATGACGCCGGTGGCGGTCTCGCTGCCGGCGGCCTACGGTGTGAAGGGTCCGTGGTATGAACTGTATTTCACCAATCCTGACAGCCCGGTGGCCTCGCAGAAGACCGGGGGGGCGGATCTGCCTGTCATGCAGGCGATCGAGGCGGCGCGGCTGACGATCGATGCGGCCATGTACAGCCTCAGCTTGAACAGCATCCGGAATGCGCTGATCCGTGCGCACCAGAGGGGGGTGCGGGTGCGGGTGGTGATGGAGAGCGACAACCTGGAGCGGGCCGACCCGCAGGCCCTGATAGACGCCGGCATCCCTGTGCTGGGCGACCGGCGCCAGGGCCTGATGCACAATAAATTCATTGTCATCGATGGGTCGGAGGTCTGGACGGGCTCGATGAATTTCACCGATTCGGGGACCTACCAGGACAACAACAACATCATGCGCATCCATTCGCTGCGGGTGGCGGAGGATTACACTACCGAGTTCAATGAGATGTTCGTGGGCGACAAGTTCGGCCCGGACGAGGGCGATCCCACGCCCAACCCCAGGGTGAGCATTGACGGGACGCTGCTGGGCATCTGTTTTTCGCCGGACGACAACGTCGCCAGTAACCTGCTGGACCTGATCTACAACGCCGATGAAAGCATTGATTTCCTGGCGCTCTCCTTCACTTCCGATCCGCTGGGGGAGGCGATCCGGACGCGGGCGGAGGCGGGGGTGACCGTGCGCGGGGTGATGGATGACAGTTCGATCGATTCCAATGTCGGGAACGAGTACGATGCCTTCCGGCAGGCCGGGCTGGACGTTCGGCGGGACGGTAACAGCCACGGGCTGTTGCACCACAAGGTGATCATCCTCGACGGGCAGATCGTCATCATGGGCTCGTACAACTTCACGAACAGCGCCGAGACCCGCAACGATGAGAACCTGGTGGTCATCTACGATCCGTTTATCGCGAGCCAGTACCTGGCGGAGTTCCAGCGCGATTTTTCAGAGGCCTCGGATTAAGCGAGGGAGGCAGGTGCAGCGGGGCGGCGGGGGCCGCCCTTTTTTGTTTCGAGCCGTAACTTTTCGCCCCGGGGGACGACTATTGGAAATGTACAGAGAATTAACGGTGGAGTCCGCCAGTTTCCAAAGGATGCCGGGCATGGCAATGATATACTCGACATGAACACTCAGGGAATTGTTTCCATGAAACAGGGGACTGCCATGCCCATGTCTGACACGCAACCAAGACCGGCGCTGGACGGTCTGCGCGAGCTGGATACGCAGTCGATCGGGTCGGTGTACGACCGTTATTTCCCGGAAATTCATCGCTACATTACCTACCGGACGGGAGACGCGGCGGCCGCTGAAGACCTGGCGAGCGAGGTCTTCGTGCGCCTGTTGGAGGCGGTCCGGCGGAGGCGGGGCCCGGAAACCAATATCAAGGGTTGGCTGCTGGTGACGGCCTCGCATGTGGTGGTGGATCACCTGAGAAGGCGCTACC
>CAYMQX010000025.1:0-15436 GCA_964392495.1 uncultured Anaerolineaceae bacterium | reverse complement strand
ACGCCGATGATCTCGCCCAGTGTGGCGTAGGCGTGGACGGCTTCCATCAGCGCGGGCATGGTATTCCCGCTGCCGGCACAGGTGAGGCGCAGGCGGTCGAGCGCCTGCCCCACACGCCCCGCGTCGCGGGAGCTGCGCAGTTCGGCAAGGCGTCCCACCTGGCGCTCGTAGCCCTGCGGGTCCATCTCGAGGATGGGGATGGCCACCGGCTTGTCCTCGGCGTAGGCGTTCACGCCGATGATCCTGCGCAGGCCGGCGTCGATCTCACGCTGGTAGCGGTAGGCCGCATCCGAGATCTCGGATTGGAAGAAGCCTTTCTCGATGGCGGGGATCACGCCGCCCAGCGCCTCGATGCGCTGGAAGTAGTCGTAAGCCTGGGCCTCGATGCGGTCCGTCTGCGCCTCCACGAAGAAGCTGCCTCCCAGCGGGTCCACGGTGTTGGCCGCGCCTGATTCCTCAGCGATGATCTGCTGGGTGCGCAGGGCGATGGTGACGGCGTGCTCGGAGGGCAGGGCCAGGGCCTCGTCCAGCGAGTTGGTGTGCAGCGACTGGGTGCCCCCCAGCACCGCGGCCAGCGCCTGGATGGCGACGCGCACGACGTTGTTCTCGGGCTGCTGGGCCGTGAGCGAAACGCCCGCCGTCTGTGTGTGGAAGCGCAGCAGCCAGGAGCGCGGGTCGCGGGCCTTGAAGGTCTCGCGCATCTCACGCGCCCAGATGCGCCGCGCGGCGCGGTACTTGGCGATCTCCTCGAAGAAGTCATTGTGGGCGTTGAAGAAGAACGACAGGCGCGGCGCGAACTCGTCCACGTCCATGCCGCGGGCGATGCCCCAGCGGACATACTCAAACCCGTCCGAGAGCGTGAAGGCGAGCTCCTGCGCGGCGGTGGAGCCGGCCTCGCGGATGTGATATCCGCTGATCGAGATGCTGTTCCACTGCGGAACCTTCTGCGCGCCGAACTCCATCGTGTCCACCACGAGGCGCATGGAGGGCTCCGGCGGGAAGATGTATTCCTTCTGGGCGATGAACTCCTTGAGGATGTCGTTCTGGGTCGTGCCGCGCAGCTTGTCTGCGGAGACGCCCTGCTTCTCGGCGGCGGCGATGTACATGGCCCAGATGATGGCGGCGGGCGAGTTGATGGTCATGCTGGTGGAGACCTTCTCCAGCGGGATGCCCTCCAGCAGGATCTCCATATCCTTGAGGGAGGAGACCGCCACGCCGCACTTGCCGAACTCTCCCAGGGCCTGGGGCTGGTCGGTGTCGTAACCCATCAGGGTGGCCAGGTCGAAGGCGATGGAAAGGCCGGTCTGCCCGTGGGCGAGCAGGTACTTGAAGCGGGCATTGGTCTCCTCGGCGGTGCCGAAGCCGGCGAACATGCGCATCGTCCACAGCTTGCCCCGGTAGAGGGTGGGATGTACGCCGCGCGTATAGGGATACTCCCCCGGCAGGCCGAGGTCGGCGGCGTAGTCCAGGTCTGCGACGTCCAGGGGGGTGTAAAGGCGGTGGATGGGTTCGGAGGAGGTGGTGAGGAATTCGGGCTGGCGTTCGGGGAGGGAAGCCCGGGCTTTTTGCAGGCTGGTCTCCTCCCATTGCTCCAGCGCTTCTTTAAGTTGGGCCAGTTTTTCGCGGTCGTACATCGACTCTCTCCTTTGGCAGGGTGACGAAATTATAACCGCCTCTGTAAAAGGAAGGTTTGATTTGGTATACTGCCTTGTCAAAGGGAAACATGCCGCGATTTGAGATTGACGTCGACCCGGTGGACCATATCACCTCGGATGCGATCGGGCAGCCCGGCCAGCGCGTTTTTTACATCCAGGCCTGGCAGGACCAGCGCACCGTGACCGTGATCATCGAGAAGGCCCAACTGCAATCCCTGTCCGTGGGGGTGGAGCAGTTCATGGCGCAGATCATGTCCGAGAACCCGGACCTGGAGGAAGCCTCCGGCGATTACATCGAAGAGAAGATGCGCATCAATCCGCCGGTGGAGCCGCTCTTCCGCGTCGGGGAGATCGGCCTGGGCTATGAGAAGGAACGCGACATGATCGTGCTCTTCGTCAAGGAACTGCTGCTGGAGGATGCCGACCCGGAATCGGCGGCGGTGGTGCGTTTCTGGGGGACGCGCAGCCAGGTGCGGATGCTGGCACGCTGGGGGGCCGAGGTGATCCAGCGCGGCAGGCCGCTCTGCCCGCAGTGCGGACAGCCCATGGAGCCGGAGGGTCACTTTTGCCCCAAGAAGAACGGGCACAAGCATTAACGGGCTGCGGTCGGGGTCAGTGACCGACAATCCCTCCCTGGAAGCGGTGCAGGCCGCTCTGCGGTTCGGCGAGATCGAGCTGAAGGGGCAGTTCCTGCCCGGCAGCAATTACACCTTTTTTGTCAACGTATATCACGGCGGGGAGGCTTTCCCCGCGGTCTATAAACCCCAACGGGGCGAACAGCCGCTGTGGGACTTTCCCGAAAGCACCCTGGCCCTGCGCGAGGTGGCGGCCCATCTGGTGAGCGAGGCGCTGGGCTTTCATTTTGTGCCCTTCACCACGCTGCGCGCCGAGGGACCTCACGGGCCGGGTTCCCTCCAGCAGTACGTTCCCTACGATCCCGAATACCACTATTTCAGCTTCACCCCGCAGGATCGTGAACGCCTGCGTCCCGCGGCCTTGTTCGACCTGCTCATCAACAATGCGGACCGCAAGGGCAGCCATATCATCATCGAAGATGGAACAGGTGAGGCCGGAAAGCTCTGGCTGATCGATCACGGCATCTGCTTCCATGTGCAGAACAAGCTGCGTACGGTCATCTGGGATTTCGCCGGGCAGCCCATCCCCGGGGAGCTGCTGGAGGCGCTGGAGCGCGTCCCGGGATTGCACGGGCTTCTGGAACCCTATCTGAGCCGTGAGGAGATCGAGGCACTGGAGTCGCGCGCCCGCGCCCTGCTGAAGCGGCCCGTCTTTCCCTTCCAGCCCACCGACCGGCGCGCCATGCCCTGGCCGCTCCTCTGAGGAGGCCCATGCAGTACCGTCTGGTCTTCATTGGGTTCGGCAATGTGGCGCGTTCCCTGGGGCGTCTGCTGCTGCGCAAGCGCGAGATACTTGAGGCGGATCACGGCATCAGTTTCCTGGTGACAGGTATCGCCACCGGGTCGCACGGATGCGCGGTCTCATCGGGTGGCCTGGACCTGGAGCAGGCGCTCGAATGGGCGGAAAGCGGCAGGTCTTTGGCCTCGCTCTCGGAGAGGCCGGTGGAAGGCTCGCAGCAGGTCATCGAGGCCGCCCCCGGAGAGGTGATGTTCGAGAACAGCCCGGTCGAGCATCTTACCGGGGAACCGGCCCTCACCCATGCGCGCCTCGCCCTTCAAAAAGGGATGCACGTGATCACCGCCAACAAGGGTATGCTAGTCCACGGCTACCGCGAGCTGACCGCCCTGGCCGGATCGAAGGGAAAAAGGTTCCTCTTTGAATCGACGGTGTTGGGCGGCTCACCGGTCTTCTCGTTGTTCCAGGAGGCGCTGCCGGCCGCGGAACTGGAATCCTTCCACGGCATCATCAATGCCACCACCAACCTGATCCTGACCCGCATGGAGCAGGGCGATAGCTTCGACTCGGCGGTGAAGTTCTGCCAGTCCATCGGTCTGGCCGAGACCGACCCCTCCGCGGATGTGGACGGCTGGGATGCGGCCATCAAGGTTGCGGCGCTCATTACCGTGCTGATGGATTCTCCCTTCACGCCCCAACAAGTGGAACGGCAGGGCATTCGCGGCATCACCGTGGAGAGGATCCACCAGGCACGGCAGGAGGGGATGCGCTGGAAGCTGGTGGCCTCGGCTGCGCGGGAGGGCAGTTCCATCCGCGCGCGGGTGAGGCCGGAGAAGGTGCCCGTGGCCTCGCCTCTTTATGGGATCGAGGGCTCCTCCGCAGGGCTGATCTTCCGCACGGATGTGCTGCCGGATTACTCGATCATCGTCACCGAGCGGGAGGGGATGCGCGGCGGCCCCGTGGAGACGGCTTACGGCCTGCTGGCGGATTTTGTCCGCGCGGTGGGGAGCTGACCTGCACATGAGCATCGTGTATCTTGCGCTGGGGGGCAACCTGGGTGACCGCCTCGCGAACCTGCGGGAGGCTTTGAAGGCGCTGGAGCCGCGCCTGCACGTGCTGGCGGAGTCGGCGGTCTATGAGACGCCGCCCTGGGGCTTCACTGACCAGCCGGCCTTCCTTAATATGGCCGTGAAGGCGCGCACGCGGCTGCGCCCGCGCGGGCTGCTTGGATACCTGAAAGATCTGGAAGGCAGGCTGGGGCGCGAGGAGAGCTTCCGATACGGGCCGCGCAAAATAGACCTGGACATCCTCTTCTACGATGACCTGGTCTTGAACGAGGAGTCTCTGGTTATCCCGCATCCGCGCATGCAGGAACGCGCCTTCGTCCTGGTGCCGCTGGCGGACGTGGGCGCGGAGGTCGTGCACCCTGTGCTGGGGCGAACGGTGCGCGAGCTGCTGGCTGATGTGGATGCCTCCGGAATCCGGCGGGTGAGTCCCTGAGATGTTCGCCGCTTCAGATGTTATATAATCGTCATACAGGAGGCGTCCCATGGCTGATATAAAACCCCTCAACTGGACTCCCACGCCGGGTATCGGATACACGGTGGTGCGGCGCGGCGATGGGGGCATGACCCTGACCTTCACGGACCTTTCGGAGGCCACACTCAAGCACTGGCGGGTCTTTGCCCTGGAGCACCTGATGGGCTCCGACCGGCGCACGCGCAACCTCTACGACCTGCGCCAGATCAAGGAGATCCCTGAACGCGCCATCCGCATGGCGATCGAAGCCAACAGCGACCCCTCGGCGCGCAACATCCGTGTGGCGGTGGTGGTGGCCAGTGAGCAGATGGTCCAGTCCATCCGCTCGGTGGCCTCGCTGGCGCTGCCCGAAACCGCCGCGGCGCTGAAGATCTTCAGCGATATCAACGAGGCGGAGGCCTGGCTGGGCCGCCCGCTCGACCAGATCCCCTAGGCCCGTCGCCCGGCCCTCCACCGGGGTCAACCAATGCACCCAACCACGATCGGCGACCGCGTATTTGAATGGGGAACCCGCACCTATGTGATGGGGATCCTCAATATCACGCCCGACAGCTTCTCGGGCGATGGGGTGCTGGCGCAGGATGAGCCTGTGCAGGCTGCCCTCCAGCAGGCGCGCCAGTTCCTCTCCGCCGGGGCCGATATCCTGGATATCGGCGGGGAATCCACGCGGCCGGGCTCTACGCGGCTGGAGGAGGCGCAGGAAATGGAACGCGTCCTCCCCGTGATCCGGCTCATCAAGCAGGAGCTTCCGGAGGCGATCCTTTCCATTGATACCTACAAAGCTTCGGTGGCGGAGGCCGCCTTCCAGGCGGGGGCGGTCCTTCTGAACGATGTCTGGGGTCTGCGCGCCGATCCGGATCTCGGCAGCACGGCCGCCCGCCACGGGGCTGCGGTGGTGCTGATGCACAACCGCAGCGATCCCGGCAGCATCCAGATGCGCGCCGGGCTGGGGAACGCGTACCAGGGAGCGCATTACCAGGACCTGCTCGAGGATGTCCGGGCTGAGCTGATGCAATCGGTGGCGCTGGCGCGCGAGGCGGGTCTGCCGGAGGAACGCATCCTCCTCGACCCCGGGATCGGCTTCGGCAAGACCCGCGAGCAGAACCTGGAGCTGATCAAACGGCTGGATGAGATCCGCGCGCTGGGGTTCCCGGTGCTGCTGGGGCCATCGCGCAAGTCGTTCATCGGGTACACGCTCGGGCTTCCGCCTTCGCAGCGGGTGGAGGGTACAGCCGCGGCAGTGACCGTCGGCATCCTGCACCAGGCGGATATCATCCGCGTGCACGATGTGACCGAGATGGTGCGGGTGGCAAAAATGGCAGATGCATTCGCAAGGAAGGCGTGATGCAGCAGGATTACGCCGAGAGCTTTCTACGCAGCGGGATCATCGAGGCCAAGGCGGGGGCCCGCGAAACGGCGCGCCGCTACCTGGAGCGCGCCATCTACGCCTCAGATAATAACAAGCATGAGACCATGGCCGAGGCCTGGTTCTGGATGGCCGAGATCACCGAGGACCCTGCTGCAAAGCGCAGGGCGCTGGAGAACGCCCTCTCGCACGACCTCGGACATACGCGCGCCCGGCGCGCGCTGGCGCTCCTGGATGGCAGGCTACGTCCCGATGAGATCGTGAACCCGGACGCCCTTCCACCTGCGCCGCAGGGACTTGCGAAGGCCGATGCACAGCGCTTCATGTGCCCCAAATGCGGCGGGCGGATGAGCTTTGCTCCGGACGGCCAGTCCCTGGTCTGCGATTACTGCACCCGGCACGAGACCCTGGAGGCCGCTGCACCGAACGAACTGGAAGAGGATTTCCTGGTGGCGATGTCCACGGCAAAAGGCCACCGGCGTCCGCTTTCCCGGCAGGTCTTCCACTGCGGGGGCTGCGGGGCGGAGTTCACACTGCCTCCCACGCTGATCTCGGCCAACTGCATGTACTGCGGCTCGCCGCACGTGGTCCAGGTGCAGACTTCCTCCGACCTGATCGCGCCGGATGCGCTTCTGCCGCACAGCTTCGATCAGAAGCAGGTCGCGGCCATGTTCGAGAAGTGGGCCGGGGAGCACAAGCTCACCGCAGGCGAAAAATGGGAGAGGCCGCACGGACTATACCTGCCCATCTGGACCTTCGACCTGGTCGGTGAGATCGAATATACCGGCGAGATCGTCAGGGAGGAAAATTACCTGGGCGAGCGAGTACCCAAGGTCATCCGCGTGAACGACCGCTACCCGGTCTATGTGAACGACCTGGCGGTGCCCGCCACCCGCAAGCTCTCCAAACACCTGGCGCGGCTGCTGCCCGGTTTCGATCTGCGGGCGCTGAGGGCCTACGATCCGCGCTACCTGGCGGATTGGCCTGCGGAGGTCTATGACGTCCCGGTGGGGGATGCCTCGCTGGATGCCCGCAGCCAGGCGTATCACTCCCTGAAGCAGAAGATGGCCTCGGAGCTGGGGGATGTCCATCTGATCTCGACCTCATCGGCAGGGATGCGGGTCGAGTCGTTCAGGTTGGCGCTGCTGCCGGTCTGGCTCCTCCGCCCTCGCGGTGAGAAGACGGACGAACTCCTGCTGATCAACGGGCAGAGCGGCGCGATCTCCGGCGGTGGGACGGAGAGGCAGGGACTCTTCGATTGGCTGGCGGATCTCTGGGAGGGCTGATGGCCGCCTGGTCCGCATCTCCCCGCCCCTGCCTGCGGTTGGGCTGCCATGCGTGAGACGCTTCCCATCCTGCGCCAGCGCCGCGGCCGGCGGCTGGCCCGTTTGCGAAAGCAGGAGAGCCGCAGCCTGAAGGGGGTGCTTGGGATCGGCTTGAGCCTCTCGCTGCTCCTCTCGGGGCTGATCCTGGCGGCGGCCTTCGCGTATGCAGGCTTGACGCGCGACCTGCCCCCGGTGGAGGAACTGCCGCGCCTGCTCAACCCTCCGGATGGACTGCTCCTTCGCCCTACCCGTCTCTATGACCGCAGCGGCACACACCTGTTGAGGACCTTCGGCGTGGACGACTCGCCGCGCCGCTATGCGCCGCTGGACGCCTCCGCCCCTCAGCATATCCCCCCGGCCCTGTCACAGGACGTGGTGGCGCTCATCGACCCGCAGTTCTGGAAACATCCCGGTTATACCTTGGAAGGCTGGCAGGACCCGGGTCTGCATCCCACCCTCGCGCAGAAGCTGGTCTCTGACCTGCTGCTCTACGACGAAAAGCCCTCCCTGCGGCGCGCCCTCCGTGAGCGGCTGCTGGCCGCACAGGTGACAAGGCGTTTTGGGCGGGACCAGGTGCTGGAGTGGTATTTGAATTCGGCGGACTTTGGCCGCTATGCCTTCGGCGTGCAGGCCGCCGCGGAACTCTATTTCGGCAGACCTGCCAGCGAGCTTTCTCCGGCTGAATGCGCCCTGCTGACGGCGGTGATCCAGTCGCCTGGACAGAACCCATTGGATGCGCCGCAGGCGGCCATCCAGCGCGCACATGAGGTGATCGCCGACCTTCAGGAGCAGGGCCAGATCAGCGAGGAGGCAGCGCTGGAAATGCAGAATGTGCCGCTGCGCTTTCAACCGGTTCCAGCCCTCAGGGAGCCTCCCGCCGAGGCTTTTCTCAACCTTGCGCTGGCACAGGCTCAGACCCGTTTCAGCCGGGAGCGCATCGAACGCGGCGGCCTGACCATCTATACCACGCTGGATTCCGACCTCCAACAGCAGGTGGAATGTCTCATCGTTCTCTTTGCGAGGCGGATGGCTGGAGAACCCGACCCCGAGGAGCAGTGCCGGGATGCCCGCTACCTGGCGGCGCTTCCTCCGGGCGCCCTGGTCCCGGATGGTTCGGCCAGCGCGATCGTGCTGGACCCAGTCACCGGGCAGGTGCTGGCCGCGGCAGGCGAGACCCTGAACGGGCAGGAGACGGCCCTCCTGGCGGCGCACCAACCCGGCTCGATGCTGACTCCTTTCATTTATCTGACGGGGTTCACGCGCGGCATGGGACCGGCATCTCTGGTCTGGGATATCCCCGGCGCGGCGGATGTGGAGAACTTCGACGGCCGCTATCACGGACCGGTACGCCTGCGCAGCGCCCTGGCTAATGATTATCCCGTCCCGGCGGAGGCTGTGCGCCAGCAGATGGGGGCCGAAAACGTTGACAGGATCGCGGCTTCCTTCGGGCTGGATGCGGATGGGCCGCTGCACCTGCTGGAACTGGGCGGTGCGTACGGGGCTTTTGGGACGCAGGGTGTGTACTATGGACAGGAGATCGGTACTGCCTTTGGTCCGGCAGCCATCCTGCGTATGGAGGCTGTGGATGGCGGGTACTGGATGGACTGGTCTGCGCCCCAGGCACGGGCCATCGTTACCCCGGGCCTGGCCTACCTGGTGACAAACGTGCTGAGCGATGAACCGGCGCGCTGGCCCAGCCTGGGAAACCCCAACGTGCTGGAGATCGGCCGGCCGGCGGGCGTAAAATTGGGCCGTACCGCAGATGGGATGGATATCTGGGCGGTGGGCTATTCACCCCGGCGTTCCGTGGCTGTCTGGGTGGGGACCCGCAGCGGCGGACCGCTTTCGACCCGGCTTGCCGGCACACTATGGAGCGCGCTGATGCAGTCCGCCAGCGAAGACCTGCCGCGCGATGGCTGGATGATTCCACAGGGGGTATCCGTCAAGGATGTGTGCGACCCCTCGGGGCTGCTGCCCACGGAAGACTGTCCCAACATCGTGAGCGAGGTCTTCCTGCAGGGCAATGAGCCCACCCACATGGACACCCTCTTCCGCTCCTATGAGGTCAACCGTGAGACCGGAGCGCTGGCCACGGTCTTTACACCAGAGCAGTTCGTCGAGAAGCGCGTCTATATGATCGTTCCGCCGGAGGCCCGGGCATGGGCCCTGGGGGTGGGCGTCCCCTCCCCGCCGGTGTCCTATGATGCCATCCAGCCGCCCCGGGTGAACCCGGATGTCAAGATCAGCGCGCCGGCTCTCTTTGCCGAAGTGGGTGGCGTGGTGCAGATCGTAGGGAGCGCAGCCGGGGAGGGTTTCGACCATTATCGCATCCAAGTCGGGAAAGGCTTGAACCCTCAGGCGTGGATCCAGGTGGGCGAAGACCGCTCCACACCGGTGGTGGACGGCGTCCTGATCGAATGGGATACGCGCGGCCTGGATGGGCTCTATGCCGTCCAACTGGTCGTAGTGCATGCGGACCAGAGGGTGGAGACCGCCGTGACCCAGGTGACGGTGATCAGTCCCTGACCCTGTCTTTAAATGCGCCGCGGAGAGGGCGGAATTGGGGTTAAAATTCGGCCCATGGCCTCGGTCTCCAATAAATTAAGATCCCTGGGCGTAAAGCGCGGGGCAAGAGACCTCCCGCCGCGGCGTCCGCCCGCAGGACAGGATGTGGATTCCGTGGTGGAGGGGCAGTACCTCTCCACGCGGGCCGGGGAGGTATATGCTGCCATGCAGCGCTTCCCGGCTTCCCACCTGCACGGGCATTCCCCCATCTCCGTCAAGAAGTTGTGTTCCGCGCTGACCACCTGGGCCGCCGACGACCGTCTGGGGTCCATGCGTACCGAATCGCTGGCGTTCCTGGATACCGAGACGAGCGGCCTTTCGGGCGGAACGGGGACCTATGCCTTCATGGTGGGAGCCGGACGCTTCGTAAAAGGTGAGTTCCAACTGGTGCAGTTCTTCATGCGAGACCCCTCCGATGAGAGTGCGCTGCTGGAGGGGCTGGCGGATTTCCTGGCTCCCTGCAAGGCGCTGGTTACCTTCAACGGCAAGACCTTCGATGCCCCGCTGCTGCGTACCCGCTACCGGATGCACAGCATCCCTTCCCCCATTGATGATTTTGCACACCTCGACCTGCTACCCCTGGCGCGCCGTCTGTGGCGCGACCGCCTGCCCAGCCGCACCCTGAAATACCTCGAGGAAAACATCCTGGAGGCGCCGCGCAGCACGGAGGAAGTGCCCGGTTATGAGATCCCCTGGCTGTATTTTGATTACTTGCGGACCCGGGATGCCACGGCGCTGAAGGGCGTGTTCTACCATAACGCCATGGATGTGGTGGCGATGGCCGCCCTGCTCAACCATTTAAATGAAGTGCTGTCGGATCCCTTCTCCGGCAGGGTGGAGCATGGGCTGGACCTTGTGGCGTTGGGCAGGCTGTTCGAGGACCTGGGCCGTGTCGAGGAGGCCGCACGCTTGTATGAGCGCGGGCTGGAATCGGGCCTGGGTGAATCGGATTTTGGCGCGGCCGTCAAGAGACTCTCTGTCTTGCAGCGGCGCCGCGGGGACATGCAGGAGGCAGTACGCTGGTGGAAGCGGGCCGCGAAGCAGGGACATGTCTATGCCCATATCGAGATGGCCAAGTACTGCGAGCACGCCCGGCGGGACCCCGACGAGGCCCTGCATTGGACAGAGAGTGCCCGGAGGCTGGTGGAGGAACAGGCGCTGCCCGCCTTCGTCCGTAATCACTGGTTGGAGGAGATCAAGCATCGTTCGGAGCGTTTGAAACGCAAGGCAGGTTTATAATGGGGCCACTTATTGTCAGGAAGGAGAGAGCTCATGAATATTTTAGTGTCTGTGGTGCAGGGCAGGGTGCCGGTTACCATCCTGAGGCCGGAAGGACGGCTGGACGGCCAGAGCTACCAGGAGCTGATCGCAAAAGCCGCGGAACTCCATGAGGCGGGCGCCCGCAACATCCTGCTGGACCTGACCGATGTGACCTATATCAGCAGCGCGGGGATCGTGGCCCTGCATACCATTGCCCTGATGCTGCGCGGCGAACCGCTCCCCAATCTGGAGGATGGCTGGAACACGATACGCGCCTCGGGGCGGGCCGCAGGGGAGGGCGTACAGCAGCACCTCAAGCTGCTTAAGCCCAAGCCCGAAGTCACCAATGTCCTCGAGATGACCGGCTTTTCGGCGTATCTGGAGGCGTTCCAGGACCAGGATACCGCCATACAGGCTTTTTAATTTCATTGCGAGCGCCGGGCGCCTCGCGTCCAGTTTTTTGATTCCGCTGGCGGAATCCGGCTGGGCGGCTTGACAGATATTTCATTCATTTTATAATTGAAAATGGTTTTCAATATCATTCATGGACCGATCCACGGACCTCTGGCTTGAGGAACTGCAAAAGAACGGTTATCGCCTGACGGCAGCGCGCCGCGCCGTGGTGCAGGCGGTGGCCTCAAGCCGGCGTGCTCTCAGCCCGGTGCAGGTCTATGACACAGCGCGCAGACGCTACCCTGCCCTGGGGTTGGTCAGCGTGTACCGCACGCTGGAGAAGCTGGAAGAACTGGGACTGATCCAGCGCGTGCACCAGCCGGAGGGCTGCCAGGCGTTCATCGCCGCGGGCCAGGGCCACCAGCACCTGCTGCTCTGCCGGGTCTGCGGCCGGGTGATCTTCTTTGAGGGCGATGATCTGCATGCCCTGATGGGCTCGCTGGCCCGGCGCACCGGCTTCCGAATTAATGAGCACTGGCTGCAGATGTTCGGCGTCTGCCCCTCCTGCAAATGACCCTCCCCATGCCCCGACGCCTTTTCACTTTCCTTTTCCTCATCCTGCTGACCTTCTCCGGGTGCCGGACCCAGACGGCTCCTTCCGCCAACTCTGAAATCCTCGCATCCAACACTGTGCTGGCGGATATTGCCCGCCATGTGACCGGGGATACGGCTGCGGTGGCCTCCCTGCTGCCTCCGGGCGCCGACCCGCACGAGTATCAGGCCGCGCCGGCAGACGTTCAAAAGGCCGCTTACAGCCGGGTGCTGATCGTCAACGGGCTGGGATATGAGGGCTTCATCGATCCACTGCTGGAGGGAGCGGGGGGGAACCATCTGGTCATCACGGCCTCGGACGGGCTGGATGCCCGGCAGTTCACAGAGGTTTCAGGAGAACCCCTTTCCGACCCGCATATGTGGCTCGACCCGCAGTTGGTTATTGGATATGTGGAGACTATCCGCCTCGGGCTCGCGACCGCCTTCCCGCAAAATTCCGAAACATACCGGCAGAACGCGCAAGCCTACACGGCGGAGCTCCAGGCCCTGGATGCATGGATCAAGGGACAAGTGGAGATGATCCCCTCGGAGAGGCGTCTGCTGGTCACCAACCACGCTTCGATGGGATACTTCGCGGTCCGCTACGGCTTTACCGTCGTCGCCCGTATCCTCCCTGGACTGAGCAGCGAGTCCGGCGCCTCAGCCCGGGAACTGGCCGCGGCCATTGACGAGATCAAAGCGGTGAAAGCACCGGCGGTCTTCCTGGGGAAGCTCGAAAACCCGAAGCTGGCGGAGCAGATCGCCGCGGAGACCGGCGCCGTCGTGGTGGACGATCTGTATCTCGAATCCTTGAGCGAGGGTCCGCCCGCTGACAACTATATTGATCTGATGCGGCACAATGTGGAGCGCATCGTGCAGGCCCTGCGTTGAGCGCCATGCCTCAATCTCCCCACCGGCTCGAGGTCTTAAAGGCCGGCATTGGTTACGGCGATAAGACAATTTTGCATGACCTGAGCTTCCAGGTGCCGCATGGGGCGCGCCTGGCCGTGGTGGGACCCAACGGCGCGGGCAAGTCCACACTGTTCAAGGCTCTGGTGGGACTCCTGCCTCTTCAGCAGGGACGCATTCTCATCCATGGTCGGGAACTTGGAGATCACAAGGACTGCGTGGCCTATGTGCCTCAGCGCGAGGCGGTGGACTGGCACTTCCCGGTCACAGTGCAGGATGTGGTGATGATGGGGCGCTTCCGACACCAGGGCTGGCTGAGGCGGCCCGGCCGTGTGGACAGGCAGGTGGTGGAGCAAAGCCTGAGGCGCATGGGAATCCTGGACCTGGCGGGAAGGTCCATCGGTGAGCTTTCAGGAGGGCAGCAGCAGCGCGCCTTCCTGGCGCGTGCGCTGGCACAGGGGCCGCACATCCTGCTCATGGATGAACCTTTTACCGGCGTGGACGCGACGACCCAGAAGGCCACCCTTTCCCTGCTGGAACACCTGCGCCGGGAGGAGGTGACTGCCATGATCTCGACCCATGATCTCAACCTGGCAGCCGCCAACTTTGACCTGGTGCTGCTCCTCAACCACCGACTGATCGCTTTCGGCCCGCCGGGAGAGGCTCTCTCGCAGGCAAACCTGGGACGCGCCTTTGGCAGTTCGCTATTGGTGCTGCAGAACGGCAGTATGCTGGTGGATGAGTGCTGCCCGCCCGAAGAGGATGAAGCTGCATCATGAGTTGGCTGCTGGAGCCTCTCTCCTACCAATTCATGCAGCGCGGCCTGGCGGCCTCGGTGATGGTCGGCATCCTGTGCGCGGTCATGGGGACCTATGTGGTGCTGCGCGGCATGGCTTTTCTTGGCGACGCCATGGCGCATGCCATCCTGCCGGGATTGGCCGTCGCTTATGTACTGCACGGGAACCTGCTGGTGGGCGCGGCGGCCGCAGCGGTGGTCGTGGCGCTGGGCATCGGGCTGTTCTCCAGGCAGGGGGTCGTCCGCGAGGACACTGCCATCGGGATCCTGTTCGCCGCGGCGCTCTCTCTGGGCGTGGCGCTAATCAGCTCCATCCAGACCTATGCCGTGGACCTCAGCCACATCCTGTTCGGGGATGTGCTGGGGGTAAGCCCCTCCGACTTGGGGCTGATCGCCGGGCTGAGCCTCGCCATCCTGCTGACTGTTGCCGTCTGCTATCGTCCTTTCCTGGTGATCTCGTTCGATCCCGTGCTGGCGGCCACTCTGCGCCTGCCTGCTGAACTTCTGCGCAACCTGATGCTCGTGCTGCTGGCCCTGACGGTGGTGGTCTCCCTGCAGACGGTGGGGGTCAGCCTGGCGGCCGCCATGCTTGTGACCCCGGCGGCCGCGGCCTACCTGCTCACCCGCCGCCTGTGGCACATGATGCTGCTCTCGGCGTTGATCGGTGCGGTCTCCTCCGTGATCGGCCTGTATCTCAGCTATTATCTGAATATCGTCTCAGGCTCGGCCATCGTGCTGACGGCGACCGCGATCTTCCTGGCGGCGTTCCTGTGGAAGCGCAGCCGCAGGGGTGGATAAGCCTGCGGCAGGGTAAAATTGCAGGATGCGCTCCAAACCCTTCACGGCCATCATTCGAGCTCTTTTACTCCCATTCCTTTTTCTCCTCTCAAGTTCCTGCACTGCTCTGGCACCCCGGCCTGCTCCCACACTGCCGGCTACGCCGGCAGTCCCGCAGTTCAACACCTCCACGCCGGTCCCTTCCCTGACGCTGGCGCCGACGCTCACGCCCACGCCGGTCGTCCCACTGGTGCGGCCGTCGTACCAGATCAATGTGCGGGTGGATTACGACCGACATCTGGTCAATGCGGAGGAGGTGATCGTCTATCCAAACCACAGCCCGCAGGCGCTGGACCGCCTTGTGCTGGCGGTGGTTCCCAACCTGTGGGTCAACTGCTTCACGCTCGAGTCGCTGGACATCGGGGAGGAGCCTGTTACATCCTACACGTTGGATGGGCAGCGGTTGGAGATCCCGTTGGCGGCGCCGCTGGCTCCGGAAGGGATCGTCCGTATCAGCCTGCGCTTCAGCCTGGCGCTGCCCCTGGCCGAGCAGGGAGACCCCAATGATTCGCGCCCGCGCATCTTCGGTTATACGCGTGTCCAACTCAATCTGACAAATTGGTATCCGTTCGTAGTGCCGTTCATCAACGGCGGGTGGGTGCTGCACGAACCCTGGTTCTACGGTGAGCATCTCGTTTATGAGGCTGCCGATTACGAGGTCCAACTGAGCTTCGCGGACCCGGTCAATCCTCCCGTGGTGGCGGCCAGTGCGATGGCCGAACAAGCAGGGGATTCCACGCGCTATACCCTGACCTCCGGGCGCGCCTTTGCCTTCTCCATGAGCCGGGATATCAAGGTGGCGACCCAACAGTTCGGGGATGTGACGGTC
>CAYMQX010000024.1:0-15557 GCA_964392495.1 uncultured Anaerolineaceae bacterium | reverse complement strand
GCAGTCGGTGATCGCCGGCCTGCCTGCCTCGAGGGAGGCAAGCCTGACCCAGATATCTTCCTCGGCATCGGGAAGGCAGAGTGGCCCGCAGTAATAGGAGCGCCCGTCCCAGAGCATCAGCACACGGCTTTCGGATGGGAGATGTGTGCGGGCGTATTGAGTGGCCTGGAAATTATTAACGGCTTTTTCAAGATAGGCGGCCTTGGAGTTTGTCCCCAGCACCACACCCAGGACCGGCCTGGCGAGCAGATCCGCGGATTGATAAATAAGGGTGATAAGCAGAAGCCCGAGGCATAGGGAGCCGGCGAGGACATGTCTGAGGCGTGGCAGGCGCAGGGAAAGGAGCAGATGGGTGGTGATGGCAGCCCAGACCGGGTAGATGGGGATCAGAAAGCGGGTCTGCTGGGAGCCCAGGAACCAGATGGCGAGCCAGGCGAGGGAATAGGCCCCCAACCGGTTAAGCAGAGGCAAATCACGCTGGAAAAGATAGAGGATGGCAAGCGGAAACAGGAAGCCGGGGGCCTCGATAGAGATAAAGGAGGAGAAGCGGAGATGCTGCGTGTACAAGCGGATCGGCAGGGCGAGGAAATCCCACAGCGAGCGGCCAGCGCCAAAACTCATGAGATACGCATCCAATAATTGAGAGCGGGCCGCATCCCAGCCGGGGGTGGGGAGCAGGAACGGGTATAGGGGGTTGCCTCCCAAGATCCAGTTCTTGAGGTACCAGGGGGAGGCAATAAGGAGGGCGGGAAGGGCGAAGTGCAGGAGGTTCCTGAGGGCGACAGGCGGATCGCGGCGCTTCTCAAACAGGATCCACAGGCCCATGAGGGCGGTCCCGCCGAGGGCGAGATATTTGGTGCCCATGGCAAAGCCCATGAAAGCGCCTGAAAGAAGCAGCCATGCGGGCTGTCGTTCCTTAAACCAGTTGATCAGAGTCCAGAGACCCAGAAATTCATAGACCGCCCATCCAAAATCAGTGTAAGCCCGTGAGGCGATGAAGGGAAGAACAGGAATGCCAAGAAGGATCAGCGCGGGGGCGAGCGCGCCCTCCCGGGCAAGGTGCTGCCGGTAGAATGCGATCGCAGCCCCCAGGAACAGGAGAAAATATACGATGTGGATGACCTGGGAGAAAGAGTCCGTGCCAAAGGCGAGGCCTGTGAGGAACAGCATTTCGATGGTCGCAGGACCGTTTGCCTGCCAGAGGCCATCGAGGATTATCATTTTCCCCGATTGAAGAAACAGGAGCGGAGCCTGCAAGTGATACATCAGGCCGTCGTAGTCGGAGGGCGGGGCAAGGGAACTCGCCAGGGCAAGGAGCAGGATCACAGCGCCCAGGAAGGCTCCGATCCTGAAGACCAATGGCTGCGAGGCAAGATGGCTGAGAAGCTTCCCGGGGAGGTTATTTAGCCGGGCGAAGCACCAAGGCATTCCGGGGAGGCCTGAAAGTGTGGCGACCAGCAGCCAGAAGCTTATGCTGAGGGGCGTGAGCCAGCCTGCCAATCCCAGCGCGAATATGCCATAGGCGAGGATGCCCAGCCCCAGGGCGAGGGAAAAAATGAGCGCCTCCAGCGAGGCAAGCCCATCTCCCCATAGCCTCCGAAGAATCATCCGACCCATGCCGGCAGCGATGAGCAAGACCATACCGGCCAGTGAAAGGGCAAAGAAGCTGTCGAGCAGGGCACGCGGACCGGTCTCGAAGAGGCCGCGTTCGGGGAGAAGGGCGTAGAGCGCGATCAGCGCGCCGATCCCCAAAATGAGAAAGAGAGAAAGCACCCACCCCTTATTGAATCTCATGCAGCTTAATCGTACCTCCAGTTCACGGACTGACCGCTTCGAAGCATTATCCTGCGTTTTGCCGGGAAGGTCGGATTTTGTCGTTCAACCGCAATGAACTGCATGGGGAATGGGCGCGGTACAATCCCGTTATGAACCTTGATCAACTTAACGCTGAAATCATCCAATGCCGGAAGTGCCCGCGGCTGGTGGCATGGCGCGAGAAGGTGGCGCGTGAGAAGCGGCGGGCGTATCGCGATGAGGAGTATTGGGGCAAGCCGGTTCCGGGATTTGGGGACCCACAGGCGCGCGTGCTGATCGTGGGGTTGGCGCCGGGCGCGCATGGGTCCAACCGGACGGGACGGGCATTCACGGGAGACGGCTCGGGCCGGTTCCTGTACCCGGCTCTGTACCGGGCGGGCTTTGCCAACCAACCGGATGCGGTGAGGCGCGGGGATGGGCTGGCGCTTAAAGGGCTGTACATCAGCGCTGTGGTGCGTTGTGCGCCGCCGGCCAACAAGCCGCTGCCGGAGGAGCTTGAGAACTGCCAGCCATATCTGGAACGGGAACTGGAGATCCTGCAGCCGAGGGTGATCGTTGTCCTTGGCAAGATCGCGTTCGACCGTGTGGTGAGGCTGTATAAGGTCCGGGATGCTGCGCTGAAATTCGCCCACGAGGCGGTATACAAACTGCCTCATGATACGGTCCCGCCCTGGCTCCTGTGCTCGTATCATCCCAGTCTGCAGAATACGCAGACGGGAAGACTGACGGCGGCCATGTTCGATGCGATCTGGGCGAAGGCCCGTGCGCTGGCGGGGGAGGAATGAGGAGGCTTAAATATCCGGTCCTGGGTCTGTTGATGGTCTTGATCCTGGGGATACTGGGCTTTACCCTTTGGGCTGCCATGCCCCTGCGCGCTGCGCCGGAGGCTTTGGCTGCCATGCAATCCGACCAGGACGTAACCGTTAGTGAGGGTCGTTATATCACCTTTGCGCCCGCCCACCAGGACCCTGCGGAGACGGGCTTCATCTTCTATCCCGGGGGGCATGTAGAGGCGCGTTCCTATGCCGCCCCGCTGCGCCAGATCGCTGCCGGGGGGTATCTGGTCATCCTGGTCCCGGTCCGGTTTGGGCTCGCCATTTTTGATGGCAATGCAGCCGGGCAGGTAATCGCCGCGTACCCGGAGATCAAGCATTGGGTCATCGGCGGTCATTCCCTGGGAGGGGTGGCGGCTGCCCAATTTGCGGGGAGGCATTCACAGATTGATGGACTGGTCCTGTGGGCCTCCTATCCACCGGACGACTCACTAAAAGATTCGGGTCTGCGTGTGTTGTCCATTTACGGTACACAGGATATGGGCGGAGTTGAGCAATTCGAACAGAAGCGCCTGCTGCTCCCCGAAGATACCCGGTCCGTTGTAATCGCGGGAGGCAACCATTCCCAGTTTGGTGATTACGGTCTGCAGCCGGGCGATCATCCAGCACAGATCCCGCGCCTCGAGCAGCAATCCCAGACGGTTCAGGCGGTTATCATGTTCCTGGCCTCGTTCGTCAAGTGACGCTGGACAATCAAGATGAACGGCAAAGACCTGATCCTCCCCGGCGAACCTGCTCCGGATTTCGAGTTGGCGGATGCGGAGGCCCGCTTGATCCGGCTTTCGGACTACTTTGGAAAGAAGCTGGTGGTATTGGCATTCCTGCGGGGGTTCCTGTGACCATACTGCCGCGCACAGTTGGCGCGCCTGCGTGATGATTATGCCGCGTTCACGGAACGTGGGGTGGAGATCCTGGCGATCGGACCGAACCGCCGGGAGGAGTTCCTCCGCTACTGGCAGAAGGAGCGCATCCCGTTCCCCGGGTTGGCGGACCCATCGCATCGGGTGGCGGGACTCTACCGGCAGGAGGTCAAGCTGTTCCGGATGGGGCGCATGCCGCTGGTGTGCCTGACAGACATGCAAGGGAATATTCGCCATGCACATTACGGGGCCTCCATGTCGGATATCCCCTCGAATGAGGCGCTGCTGCGCGTAATAGACGAGTTGATCGGAACGTCGTAATGACATGAGTCACCATACGCTTGGCCCCATTGCATTCCTCGGATCGGGGGAGACTTCGCTGGCAGGCGGGCGCATCTTCGAGGCGCTGGCGCGCAAACTCACCAAACCGGTGCGCATTGCGCTGCTGGAGACCACGGCAGGTTTCGAGCTGAATTCCTGGCAGGTGGCGGGACGGGTGGGGGAGTTCCTGGCGGGCCGCCTCCAAAACTACAGGCCGATCATTGAGGTGGTGCCGGCGCGCAAGAAAGGCACCGAGTTCAGCCCGGACAACCCCGAAATACTGAAACCATTACTCTATGCGGATATGATCTTCATGGGGCCGGGCAGCCCGACCTATGCAGTCCGGCAGTTGGAAGGGACGCTGGCCTGGGATCTCGTGCGGGCGCGCCACCGGCTGGGAGCCAGCCTGGTGTTTGCCTCGGCGGCGACGATCGCGATCGGGGCGTACGCGCTGCCAGTGTATGAGATCTACAAGGTGGGTGAGGATGTGCATGTGAAACCGGGACTGAACCTGTTTGGCGATTACGGCGTGACGCTGTCCTTTATCCCACACTGGAACAACGCCGAGGGCGGGGTGGACCTGGACACGAGCCGCTGCTTCGTGGGCATGGAGCGCTTCATGGAATGGTGCAATCTGCTTCCGTCCGATAATGCCACCCTGGGACTGGACGAGCATACGGGGTTGATCATTAACTTCGAAGAGGAGGCCTGCGAGGTGAGCGGGGTGAGCAGCATCTCGCTGGTGAGGGAGTGCGATCCGGAGATATTCGCTTCGGGGAGACGCTTCCCGCTTTCGCGGCTGGGCGAGTTTCACCTGCCTGAGAATCTGGAGGAAGGCATCGGAGCGGAGGCGTGGCGGATGACGATTGAGGCGCCGCCTGAAGAAGAGGGAGCACCGGCGCATGTGGAGGAGCTTGCGAGGCAGAGGTCGGCTGCGCGGGCGCGAAAGGATTTTGCCGAGTCCGACCGGCTGCGCGAGGAGATCGCGGGGCTGGGGTGGAAAGTGGAGGATTCAAGGGAGGGACAGAGGTTGGTGCGGGGGTGAGGATGTAGTGGACCCCTAAAGCTGGACAAGAGTCAGGTCTGGCAGGCACGATTCGCCCCCCCGCAGCGAGACCCTTGAAGGCTAACCCCACGACAAGATGATAAAATAACCGCACAACTCACAAGGAGCGGCGGATGCGCGCGGTCGATATTATCATTAAGAAACGCGATGGCGGGGATCTCAGTGCGGAGGAAATCCAGACCTTTATCGGGGGGTTCACCAGCGGAGAGATCCCGGATTACCAGGCCTCGGCCTTTGCCATGGCGGTGATGCTGAAGGGGATGAACGCGCGCGAGACTGCGGACATGACGTTGGCCATGGCCCATTCGGGACAGATGCTGGACCTCTCGGATGTGGTGGATCTCGCGGTGGACAAGCATTCCTCTGGTGGAGTGGGAGACAAAACCTCGCTGGTGGTGCTGCCGGTTGCGGCGGCCTGCGGTCTGCCGATCGGGAAGATGTCTGGCCGAGGGCTGGGCTTCAGCGGGGGGACGCTGGACAAGCTTGAATCGATCCCGGGATACCGGGTGGACTTGTCCACCGAGGAATTCAAGAAGCAGCTAAAGGAAAAAGGGCTGGTGCTGACGGGCCAATCCATGGACCTGGCGCCTGCGGATGGGAAGTTGTACGCCCTGCGGGATGTGACCGGGACGGTCCCCTCGATGCCGCTGATCGCCTCCTCGATCATGTGCAAGAAGATCGCGGCGGGGGCGCAGGTTATCCTTTTGGATGTCAAGGTGGGCAACGGGGCGTTCATGGAAACGCTGGAGGAGGCGCGCGAGCTGGCCGGGCTGATGGAGGATATCGGAAAACATGCGGGCCGCGAAACCGTGGCGCTGCTCTCGGATATGAACCAGCCGTTGGGGCACGCGGTGGGCAATTCCCTCGAGGTGATCGAGGCGCTGGAAACACTCCGGAATGGAGGCCCGTCGGATTTCCGCGAGCACTGTCTGCACGTCAGCGCGCATCTGCTTGTGCTCGGCAGGCGCGCGGAGACCCTCGAAGGGGGGCGGCGCATGGCGGAACACTCCTTGGCGGATGGCAGCGCGCTGGGCAAATTCCGCATGCTGGTGGAGGCCCAGGGCGGGGATGCATCTTATGTGGATAACCCCTCCAAATTCCCAACGGCGCCGATCATTGAGACGGTGAAAGCACCGCGGAGCGGTTACCTGGCAGGCATTCACGCGCGGACAATCGGGGAGGCCTCGGTCAGGTTGGGGGCGGGGAGGGAGCGCAAAAGCGACCCGGTGGACCATGCCGTAGGGCTGGTCGTCCACCACAAAGTGGGAGACAGGATCGAAGCGGGAGAAGCGTTGTACACGATCCATGCCAACAGTGCGGCGCTCCAGGCCGAGGTCAGGGAACTTGTAACGAAGGCGCATTCCATCTCCGAGGACCCGGTCCGGGCGCTGCCGCTTTTTTATACGTAGAGTTGAAATTGGTCATTTTGAAGATGATCGGGCCGAAAGTCTTGCGTGTATAATGAGAATCAGGCATACTTGCTCCAGGAGCGAACAGGCATGGCAAAAGTATCGTTACGCAGCTATAACCGCGAGATCGAAGGCTTCATAGACCAGAACCGGCTGGATGAGGCCATCGCTCACAGCCGCCATATCCTGCAGACCTACCCCAAGCACCTGGATACCTATCGCCTGCTGGGGAAGGCTTTTCTGGAAGCGAAGCAGTACGATGAGGCGGTGGATGTCTTCACGCGTGTGTTAAGCTCCGTCCCGGATGACTTTGTCTCGCATGTAGGAATGAGCATCATCCGTGATGAACAGGGGCGGCTGGATGATGCGATCTCGCATATGGAGAGAGCGTTCGAGACGCAGCCCTCCAACGCGGCGATACAGAATGAGCTGAGACGGCTGTTCGGACGCCGCGACGGGATGCAGCCCACGAAGATCCGCATGAACCGGGGGGCGCTGGCGCACATGTACGTACAGGGTGAACTGTATCCCCAGGCCATCTCCGAGATCAGGGCGGTACTGGCTGCGGACAGTCAGCGCATGGATATGCGGACGCTCCTGGCGCGGGCCTACTTCCACGCGGGGCAGAAGGCAGATGCCTCGGATGCCTGTGCGCAACTGCTGGAAACCCATCCCTATTCATTGGATGCAAACCGTATCATGGCCGAACTGACGCAGGGGACGGGCAGCCAAGAGGTGAGCGCGGTATATCGGGACAGGGTGATCGAACTGGATCCATACGCGGCGCACAGCCCGGGTTCTGTCTTCCGCTCCAGCGAGGCGCCGGAGGTGGCGGTGAGTCTGGAGCACCTGGAATTTCGCGGCCCGGATATGGAACCTGCCCCCGAATGGAAACCCGCGGGGATCGGAGAGCCAGCACCGGACAGTCAGCCGGAATGGCTAAAGAAGGACTACCCTGCATCCGAGGAATCTCCGGCTCCCAGGCTGGAGAGCGGGAAGGAATTGCCCGAATTTATGCGCGCGGCAGGCTGGACAGCCACAACCGGGGCGATCGAAGAACCGGCTCCACCGGCCTTCGGGGTTGAAGAAACAGAGCAGACCGATCTTGCTCCGGGCGACATGCCGGAGTGGCTGAAGGCCATGGCCCCACAGGAGGAACCCGAGGAACCGCCGGTCGTTCCGGCGCCTCCGATCGCTCCGCTGCAAGGCGCAGAGATCCCGGATTGGCTGAGCGATGCGACTCCGCGGGATGCAGAGGCGGCGGTGCCGATGCAGGCTGCCGAGCCTGCTGCGGACCTGCCTGAGTGGCTCAGGGAAATGAAATCAGAAGGGGCCGGTACCCCGGCAGCGGAAGTACCGGCTGCACCGGTGGATGAGCCCGCGGCCTGGATGGCGGATATGACCCTGGGGGAAGTCGAGGCGGACTCCATCCCGACCAGGGAACCCGCTGCAAGCTCTGTGGACGATACGCCGGATTGGCTGAAAACAATAAGTGCCGAGGCGGAAGAACCTGCACAGGATATCCCAGACTGGCTGAAGAACATCGAAGCCACCGAGCCGGGCCTGGCCCCCTCCTCGGCAGAGGCCTCCCTGCCCGACTGGCTGGAACCAACCGTAGAGGAGGCTGCCCCGGCTCCCTCCATGCGGGCGCCGGAGCCCCTGGAAACCGAATTTCCGCCGAAGATCACTCCAGTAGGGCCGCTGACTCCTCCGCCCAGCCTGGAATCGCTGGGCACTTCCGCAAAGGAGCAGGATGATGCGCTGGCGTGGCTGGAGAGCCTGGCCGCCAAGCACGGCGCGAAGGCTGAGGAGATGGTCAGCGACCCCAATGCCCGCACAGACAAGCCGCCGGAATGGGTGGAGCAGGCAAAAGCCTTGAACGAAGGCCAGCCCGGCACCCCCGAACCCGCGACAGACGCGACCCAGCCCATTTTCCTGGAGCCTGAGCCGGATGAGAAGGTGGAACAGGCTGTCGAACCAGTGGAAGCGGAGTCGCCGTATATGGAGACCCCGGAGCCTGTCGCGCCGGAGCTGGAGGGATCGATCCGCTTCGATGAAGTGGGGGAGGCACGCGTGATCGAGCCTGAGGCGGAGCAGCCCGAATCCCTGGAATATATGGTGGAGCCTCCCGCAGGCGAAGAGGAGCCGATCCTGGAGCCGTTCGTTCCAGGGGCGGGGACCCCTGCCGCGGACGAGACGGGCATCTGGCTGCGGAGCCTGGATCAGAAAGAGACGGTCAGCGAGGCCGGGAGCGAGGGGATCACAGCCGAATTTATCGAGTCCATCGAACAGGCCGAGACCTGGACGAAGTCTCCCGAGGAAACTGTTCCGCCAATTGCGGAGGCCGCGAAAACGCCTGTGGAGGAGACGAGCGACCTCCCGGATTGGCTGCAGGATATCGATCGGGAGGAGGAGGCATGGAACGCCGCTCCGATCGCTGAGGCGCTGGACGAGGATATCCCTGCGTGGCTGCAAGGTGAGACCGAGGCGGAAGCAGAAGCCGAACCCACAGCGCCCGGCGATTGGCAGCCTGCCGAAGCGCGGCTTGAGCCGGAAGCTCCGGAGGCGGAAGCCGCCCCGGCGCCGGAGAAGCGGGAGGAGGAAATTCCCTCCTGGTTGGAAAAAGAGGCTGAGGCTGCCGGGGAAACAGAGCCGGAAATCTCTGCTGCCCCTGTTGGGATGGAGGCCGAGCTTGAGGCTCCCCAGGAACTGAGGGTTGAGCCCGAGGATGCCCCGACACCCGAGCAGCGGGAGGAGAAGATCCCCTTCTGGTTGAGGAGGGAGCCCATCCCTGCCGATGATGCGGAGCCGTTGATCCCCGCACAGGCCGAAGCGCCGCAGGAACCAGAAGCGGAACGCATGGCTCCGGTTGAGATGGAAACAGTGGAGCCGGAACCTGAAGTACAGCCGGAGGCGCAGCCCGAAGCCGAGGCTGAGGCCGAAGCCCCCCATGTCGAGGAACCCGGACCGGAACTTCAGCCCGCGGAGGCCGCCCCGACTCCAGTCAAGCTGCCCGCCCGCCGGGCCGAGCGCCCGGAGCGCAGACCGGCCGGCGCAGCCTCGCCAGTGGGAGAACCGGTCCTGACCCTGGCGCGCGCCGAAATGAACCGCGGCAGCATCCCGACAGCCCTCGATCAATATCGCCGGCTGATCAAGAGGGGCAAATACCTGGAAGAGACCATCCACGATATGCGCGAGGCCCTGTACCGCTATCCGGTGGAGGTGAGTATCTGGCAGACCCTTGGGGATGCCTATATGCGTGAGAACCGCCTGCAGGAAGCGCTCGACGCCTATACCAAGGCCGAGGAGCTGCTGCGCTAGCGCGCGGGCGTGATCAATTTTTGCAAGGCGGAGGCGATTTTGGAAAGAACGTTTGTGATGGTAAAACCCGATGGAGTACAGCGCGGGCTGGTCGGGGAGATTATTTTGCGGCTGGAGCGCCGGGGACTGCGGCTGGTGGCTGCAAAGTTCATGCAGGCGAGCCGGGAACTGGCCGAGACGCATTACGCCGTCCATAAGGGAAGGGCTTTCTACGACGGGCTGATCGAATATATTACCTCAGGCCCGGTCATGGCGATGGTGTGGGAAGGGCCCAATGCCATCAAAGCCGTCCGGCAGATGATGGGTTCGACGAAGCCGGTCGAGGCGGCGCCCGGGACTGTGCGCCATGATTTTGGGATCGAGATGGGCCGCAACCTGACCCACTCCTCCGATGAAGATCCGGGGAATGCGGAGAAGGAAGTCGCGTTGTGGTTCAGGCCCGAGGAACTGGTGCAGTGGTCGCGGGATACGGACCGGTGGATCTTCGAAGATTAGAGTATCGGGCGGCAGATGAACCTGCCGCCTGATTTTTTATATTAATGTCTCACCTTTCGCAGAACGCCCTGCGGGTTCTTTAATTTTGGCAGCCTTTTTGGGTGAACCTTTGGAGCAAAGCCCGGCCTCAGTCAGTGAGCTACTGTAGTCGCAAGAGGACCCTGCCTTCACTCCATAATTCCTCCAGGGAGTAGTAGTCACGCTGGTCGGAGGAAAAAAGGTGCACAACGACATCGCCGTAGTCCACGACGAGCCAGCCGTCGCGGGCAAGCCCCTCCTTGCGGCCTTTGCGTCTGTGCTTCCTGCTGACATCCTCCAGTACGCCATCCGCGAGGGCGTTGAGCATGCGGTCACTGGTGCCGGTGCAGAGGACGAAATAATCGGTAAATATGCCCAGGTCTTTCAGGTCGAGGAGAACAATATCTTCGCCCTTTTTATCTTCGAGGGCGTTCACGATCTCGCGGGCCAGGTCAATGGTTTTCAGATTTCACCTCAAGGTCTTGCAGGGCCGCCAGCGGGGCGGCAAACAGGGGAGTATAAACCGAGCCTGTGGGCTGGAGGTCGCTTTTCATCAGCACGACCGAATCAATGCGGGTTTCGCCGATGCGGCCCAGTTGGAAAGAATCAAGCGCCTGGCGGAGCTTGATCTGGTCCGCGGCGGAGGCCGACTGCCGTACGCGACCGATCGTCAGGTGCGGGGAGAAGGAGCGGTCTTCGGGAGCATACCCCAGCCGGGCAGCGGCGTTTTCGATCTGACGCTGGAGCGCCTGAAGAACCGGGGGAGCTTGAATCCCCACCCAGACCACGCGGGGACGCCGGGAGTTGGGAAAGGCGCCCAGGCCGCCGAGTGAAATGCGGAATGGGGGACAGCCGGCTGCCTGTGCGGAGAGCATCTGGTCGAGGAAGGCGAGGGAGGAGGGAGCCGCATCTCCCAGGAACTTCAGGGTCAAATGCAGGTTGGCAGGCGGGATCCATCGTACCGCGTCTGAGCCAGCGCTTTCACGCAGCCGGGAGGTCTGGCGGAAAACGGCCTCCTGAAGGGAAGCAGGGAACCGGATCGCGATGAACAGGCGCAGGAGGCTCATGCTGGAGGGTCGCCGTCGATGTGGAAAAAGCCCTCCACGGCCTGCATCAGGTCCTGGTAGCCGACGGGCTTGGTGAGATAGAGGGATGCGCCAGCGTCCAGCCCGGTCTTGATATCCGCGGGAAGGACCTTGGCGGATACGACGATCACGGGAAGCCCCGAGAGGCCGGGATCGCGGCGGATGAAGCGAAGCAGTTCCAGGCCGGAGACGTCCGGCATCATCACATCGAGGATGAGCACATCCGGTCGGCTGGCGGAGAGCGCCTCAAAGGCCGGACCGCTGCTTAAAAGCTTGACCACCTGGAAGCCATTGAGGCGCATCATTTCAGCGAACATTTCGGCGGCATCCGGCTCGTCTTCAACGATCATGACCGTTCTATCTGCAGGGACCATAGGCTTCCAAAAATAGCATAATCAAGATGAATCTGCAAGGGGCGCACGGGGATGGAGAGTAAGAAAGCGCAGCGTCCGGCTGTCTCTGGCATGTATGGATAAGGAGAAGCAATGACGGCACTTGAAACATTCAGACAGCAAAAGAACGATTTTTTCGGGCACCACCCGCAAAGCCCACTGACCCGCGAGCAGAAGATGGATTTTGAGGGGTTGAGCTACTTTCCGGAAAATGAGACCCTGCGCCTGGAGGTGGAGGTCAAGAAATTCGATACGATGGAAAAGATCGAGATGCAGACCACCACCGGCGATTCGCAAACCTATGAACGATACGGACGGTTCAAATTCGAGGCGGATGGAAAAGAGGCGGAATTGACACTTTACCGCAGCCCGAATGGCTACTTCCTGCCGTTCGTGGACTCGCTGGCCGGCAGGGAGACCTATCCGGCGGGCCGCTACCTGGAGCCGGAGCCGCTACCGGGTGGACGCTTCCTGGTGGATTTCAATGAGGCCTATAATCCGTATTGTGCCTATAATGAGATGTGGTCCTGCCCGATCACGCCTTCCGAGAACCGCATCCAGGTACCGATCCGAGCCGGGGAGAAGATATTCCACGCCTAGAGCCGGTTGGGATCGTCCGGCGGGCTGCCCTCCACCGCATTCTTCGCGAGGGGCTTCGCGGAAACTCACCGCCTTAATCTTCAAGCCAGCCGAATGTGGGGATGACCGGCTGACGCTTCGTTTCGGAAGTCTGTGCGAAACCGGGTGCAAACCCTTTACGGGATGCGTCACCGTTATATCTTTTTTTGATGGGAATTGGGAGTTGAATAAATCAGGGGGTTCCGGTCCTCTGCAAGATCTCGAGGAGGGCGGCGTGCTCTTCGCCGCAGTCATGGCAGCGGTCCATGTGCTTGCGGAGCAGAGGCATGAGGCGGGCCGCATCCTCACCCTTCAACTCCATCTCGGCGTACTGGTCCAACGCTGCGAAGACATCGTCGCAGGTGCAGTTCTCCTCACGCTGCTCTTCTTCAAGGGAACGGATCAACTCCTGGATGAGCTGATCGGGGAGTGGGGCGTCCTTATGATGGAAACGGGTGCGAATCTTGCGAATGAGCTCGTGAATTTTCATTCAAACCTGAAGACTGGATGGAATGATCTGCGTGTTTCTTACTTGCCTTCAAAAGCCGCCAGGACCTCCTGTGCGTTGAGGTCCTCCTTGGCAAGGCGGCGCTTGAGGCGCAGGCGGGCATCGTGAAGGAGCTTGTAGAGGGCGTTACGATTGGTCTTCATCCGGCGGGCGGCCTCCTCCATGGGCATATCCTGAAGGCCGAGCAGGGTGAGAGCCTGGCGCTGTTTGTCGGTGAGTTCTTCGTCCATGATACGGCGGATGCGGGCGAGCATATCGGCCCGGACGGCACTGGCCTCGGGTCCCACATGGGGGTCAGCCAGCAGGCTGCGGGGAGCGGGGTTGTCCTCGCTATCCACCATTTCATCCAGAGAGGCATCCTGCCAGCGCTTGCGGCGCAGTTCGGTGAGGGCGATGCGAATGGCGATCTTGTGGACCCAGGTCGTGAACATGCTGCGACCTTCGAAGGTGCCCAGTTGATCCAGAACCCGCAGGAGGGTCTCCTGGGTGACTTCCTCGACCAGGGGGGCGAAGAGGGGGTCTTCGGGGGAAAGCCAGCGCGAGAGGGCGTAGGGCAGGCCCTTTTCGACGATGACATGCAGGTCAGCCAGCGCGGCTTCGCGCGCCGGACCCGAAGATCGAAGTTCCTCCAGCCAGGCTTGGTTGGTGCGGGAATCCATGACGGAAAAATTATAACCGATGGAAACAGGCAGTCGGCCTGGCCCAGTCTTCAAGCAGGGAAAAGGGGTGGTAATTCAAACATCACATACCACACGGTAAACTTGATAGAGATTTTCATGCACCTGGACCTGCCCGATCCACAGGAGCTGCTCCACCGGGATTGTTGACCTGACGCTGGACCATTCGATATCGGGGTTCAGTTCAAGCGGACCCGCCACGACAGACTTTGTGGAAAGAAGGTGATCGAAGGAATAGCCGCAGTGATCCCCCTGGAGGATGATTTCCTGTCCCATATCGCCGTAATAGACATTCGGGAGACCCAGCTCATTGCGGGTGAGAGCGACCTGAATATACATATCGTTCAGCCTGCTCATTCCCTGCAGGTCCTGCAAAGAGATCCAGACGTTTTTAGCCCCATCAATGATCAGCGTATCAGCCAATTCCTGTGCTTCCGCGTCATAGGGCCCGTAAGGGCTTCCATTCGGGCGGATCATAAAGGAGATCAAGCCGATCTGTAGTGCGGCCAGGATCAGCAGGAAATTAACCCGACCAGGCCTCCCGTTTTTGGCCAGCGCATTCAAGACAAAGATGGTAACGGTAAGCGCCAAAAAACTGATCGCGCGCGCCGGAATCCTGAATGCATCCAGGAGATGGTGGCCCCGGTACAAGAATCCGGTTGCCAACAGGGCCAGAAGGGTCATCCCGGCGAGTAGGGCTTTATCCAGGTGGGAGAAGGCTTCCGGCTGCTTCAGGAGGATGGACTGCCGGGCTTTTGTCAGGAACGTTTTAAGGAAAAGATATACGATGGGTACGCTGATCATGGCCCAGGTCTCCCATCCCATGGGTTTTGCCAGACCAAATGCGAGGGATGACCACAGGCCGGTGAAGCTCATGCTTAATTGCAGGATCGATTGCTCAGCGTTCCCGCGAGGCTGGCCGATCAGGTGAAGGATGGCCGGTACATGCAGCACGGCCACGCTTGCTCCCAAAGCCAGCGCGCTGACCAGCCGCTTGTCCTGGAAGGAGAGCGCCAGCAGGAAAACCAGGAGGCCGGTATAGAGGGCGTGGTAATTGGCTCCTGTAATCGGCACCACTGCCAGGCATACGCCAGCCAAAAGCCCTCTTTTTGCAGACCCGTTTTTGTTATTGAGCAGGAAGTATAAGGAGAGCAAGACCCAACCCCAGGCCAGGATCTTTTCCGTTTGCCCGGCAGTGAGGGCGGGGAAAACGGGTGAGGCAAGGATCAGGCTGGCCGAGACCCTTTCGATCTCACCGCTCAGGAAGATAGAACCAAGTTTCCTACCCGCGAGCAGGGCAAAGATAAAGTGGGAGAAATAAACGATGCGTGTTCCCCAATCCAGAGGCGCAGCAAGCCAGGTGAGCGTGGATGGGAAATACCAAAAATTCCATAAGGGGTTTTGCCATTGAAACCTGCCTCCATACCAGAGATCAGTGAAAAGAGGCAGGCTGTGTTGATTGAGAATGGAATCCCGGTAGTGGATGATCGGCAGGAGATTCGACCAGGCATCATTCCCCGTCCAAAACGGTGCGCTGAGGGCCGGGAGGCAATAAACAAAGGCAAATGCGGACAGGAACAGGATCCCGAAGAATGGTTGTGTGTCAAGTGCGTTGATGAGTCTGCGGCTGTATTGGATCATGCAGGCGGGCATCCATGTTTGTTATGGTGGGCTGGTCTCCAGGCCGGGAACTTTCTGAACCGGACAGGCCCCGATCCATTCCCGCAGCGTGTAGGAGTCCAGGTCGCATTTCTGCCAGTGTTCCAGGTACTGGAACTGCAATACGACCCAGGCGTGCCGGGGAGAAAAGATCGTTTGATCGTACGGGAGTCCCTGATAGACGACCCGGTCCACCAGGGTGCGCACCGGGTCCCTTGCAAGCGCCGCCGTTTGGATGGCAAACCCCAATATTGTCAGGGAAAAGATCACCAGGATATCGCCCCTCCTGTTCCATGCCTGTTCCAGAACTGGTGCCGTCAGGAAACCAAGTATGGGCAGGACAGGTGTCATCAACCGGGAACCCCAGGTCCATCCGCCGTCCGGTGTATGCCAGGCGGAAACCAGCAGCAGCTGGAGGACGACAGTCACGACCGCCACCAGAGCCAACGATCTGTCCTTCTTCCAGAAGAGACCGGCGCC